>JAZFTY010000446.1:0-26454 GCA_036446935.1 Acidobacteriota bacterium
CACTCCGGTGTCGAATTCCACCAGCAGAGCCTTGTCGATGGGCCGCATGACGGCGTAGAGAAAGTCGATGGCTGTCTCTTTTTCGAAGGCCAGTTTGAGTCTGACGCTGGAACTGGTATCCATGCAAAGGGCGATGGTCAAGGGGAGGTTAATCTGCTGGGCGAAGTTGGTGATGTCCTGCCGGACGCCATCCTCATAGATTTCGAAGTCCTCCTTTGTCAGATCGGTGACAAACTTGCGTGTGTCCTTGTAGTGGATCGTTGCCAGGATGTTTACCGCGTCTACTTCAACTCTAAAGGGAACTTGCCCCTCTTCATCGCTCTCATCCCGCTGTGCTTGAGTTTCTGCAAGAAAAAGAGAGAGCGGCAAGACGATGACCAGTCGCTTCCAGGTGCGAATTCTCATGGCGCCTCTATTATCCCAGAGCGGATAGGAACTGGGCAAGCTCTTCAGGCAGAGGTCTCTCAAAGGAAACCCTTTCTTTACTGTCCGGATGAAGGAAAGCCAGAAAGGCGGCATGCAGGAAGTATCTTCCCAGATTGCGTACAGCCTGCGCCTGGCTCGGATCTTTCAAATTGCTGGATGCCTTCCTGCCATAAGTCTCATCTCCTACAACGGGGTGCTCGAGATGCTGAAAGTGGACCCGTATTTGATGGGTCCTCCCGGTGAGAGGAGAGACCCGAACGTAGGTAAAATTCGTGTAATAGCGGATCACCTGATAGCGGGTGAGGGCGCTGCGGCTGCGCCGGCCGCGGGTCGACATTCGGGTACGCGCTCGAGGATCGCGGCCCAGGGGAACGTCCACAGTTCCCTCCTTCTGCTTGAGGTGCCCATGAACCAAAGCCAGATAACGCTTTTCCACCTCCCGTGCCTTGAATTGGTCTGCCAGAAATTCGTGGGCCTGATCATTCTTAGCCACCACCATCAAACCTGAAGTGAACTTATCCAACCGATGAACGATTCCGGGACGGATCGTGCCTATCCGGCTGATGGCGTGAAAATGATGAAGCAGCGCGTTGGCCAGAGTACCCTGCCGATTTCCCGCTCCAGGATGAACCACCATTCCCGCGGCCTTGTCCACCACCACCAGGACATCGTCCTCGTAAACGATCTGCAGAGGAATGGACTCGGGAACCAGCTCGAGAGGCTTCTGAGGGGGAGGAGCGATCTGAATTTCCTCGCCCGCCTTGACCTGATAATTGGCCTTGCACCTTTCCCCTTGAACGGTCACATGACCCGACTCGATCCACCGCTGCAGGGCGCTACGACTGAATTGCTCAAGTTTTCGGGACAGGAAAAGGTCAAGCCTTTGATGGGCTTCCTCGGCGCTGACGGTAACGACTCTGCTCTCAGACACGGCTAGAGCTGAAGTTTTGAAGGGACTGTTTGCGGAAATAAAGATAGCCCAGGATGCCGGCCGGCACGATCAACAGGCTGATGAACTGCGATGTGGAGAGCAAGCCCCCGAAAACGAAACCCCTCCCCAGGTCTCCTCGGAAGAATTCCAGTAAAAACCGAGCGACTCCGTACAACACCAGGTAGGAGCAAAAGACCTGGCCGTTGAAACTCTTCTTCCTGTAGATCCAGAACAGTAGCAAGAAAATCAGGAATGAGGTGCCGGATTCGTACAGCTGGCTTGGATGCAGGGCAACGTGGAGCGGAACTCCGATGTACTTGTGGGCATATTCACTGGTAAAGGTTACGGCCCAGGGCAGATCGGCCGGCTTGCCATAGTCACAGCCTGCTGCAAAGCAGCCCACTCGTCCTATCGATTGTCCCAGGGCGATGGCCGGAGCCGCCACATCGGCAATGCTCCAAAACTTCAGTTCGGGGGCTTTCCGCATGTATAGGGCACAGCCGATGACGGCTCCAATGAATCCACCGTAAAAGACTCCGCCAGCCTGCCAGAACTCCAGGGAAATCAAACGTGAGGGTCTTGCCAGGTACCCTCCAGGATCAGTCAAGATCAGCAACACCTTGGCACCGATCAAGGCCGAGAGAATGCTGATAAACCCGATATCCCAGATCCGATTGGAGGGCACGTTATCGCTGGCCGCCAAACGTGCTGCTACGGTGATAGCCACCAGATAGGCCGTGGCCAACAACAAGCCGTAGCTATGAAGGGTAACGGGACCCAGCTCAAGGAGACGTGGAAACATGGGCTATAGTATATAGTCCTGCACTCCCACTTTCACAAATTCGCTGGTCTGCAGTCGGTTTAGTGCTTCTCTTCCTTTTCCCGTTGAACCTCGGCGACGATACGGTCCGTCAGCTGAGCAGGCACGACATCGTAGTGGGACTGCTCCATGTGGAAACTTCCTCGTCCCCCCGTCATCGAGATGAGCGTGGGGGCATAGTTGAGCATCTCAGCCATGGGAACCTGTGCCCGAATCACCTGGGTCGTCCCCTTGACATCCATTCCCTGGATGCGACCGCGTCGGCCGTTGAGGTCACCCATCAGATCGCCCGCGTTCTCCTCAGGGGAGTAGATCTCAACGTCCATGATGGGCTCCAGCAGCACCGGCTTAGCCTTTTCCATGGCCTTTTTAAAGGCCAGCGATCCGGCAACCTTGAAGGCCATGTCGGAAGAGTCGACATTGTGGTAGCTTCCGTCATAAAGAGTCACTTTGAAATCCACCACCGGATAGCCCGCTATATAGCCCCTTTCAGCGGATTCCACGATTCCCTTTTCAACGGCCGGGATGTAATTGCGAGGAATTGCACCACCAAAAATCTCATTGACGAACTCGAATCCCTCATCCCTCCCCTGAGGCTCAAGCTTGATCCTGCAATCTCCATACTGACCGTGGCCTCCCGTTTGTTTCTTGTGCTTTCCCTGCACATCCGCCCTGCCGGTGATGGTCTCTCGATAGGGGACCTTGGGCGTTTTCAGAACCACTTCAACCCCGAATTTTTTCTTCAACTTGCCCACCGCGATCTCGACATGAAGCTGACCGCTTCCTGAGAGCAGGAACTCCCGGGTTCGGTACGCTCTCCGGAAACGAAGTGCAGGATCCTCTTCCAGCAGCCGCGCGATGGCTGGACCCACCTTGTCCTCGTCGCCTCGCGACTTCGGTTCGATGGCATAGCTGATGGCAGGCTCGGGGATCTCCACTTTCTTGAAAGTGCCTTCAAAGCTGCTCTCAGCCAAAGTATCTCCTGTGTTGGTTCCCTTGAGTTTGATGACCGCGTAGATGTCTCCGGCATGGACCTCCGGGATCCCCTCGTGAGCCTTACCCTGCATGAGCTGGAGAGTACCCAGGCGCTCATCCTGGTTAGTGGAAAGATTCTTCAAGGTTGAATCCGACTTCACGCTTCCGGAAAGAACCTTCATCAGATTGATTCGACCGGTAAAAGGATCGGCCAGGGTCTTGAGCACAAAGGACGCCGTCGGTCCATCCCTGCTGATCCGGAATTCCGTTTCTTCTTTGCTCTTGGAATCAATGAGAGGAATGGGCCCGCACTCCAGTGGATTGGGGAAGAGGTCCACGATCCAATCCAGCAGTTGCTTCACCCCCACATTACCCGTGGCTGAAGTACAAAATACAGGGAAAATACTCTGGGCCTGGATTCCTTTTCGCAGTCCCGCCAGCAGTTCGGCATCCGACAGCGTTCCGTTTTCGAAGAACTTTTCCATGAGCTCATCATCGGTTTCCGCAATTACTTCGATGAGCTGCTCACGACGTTGCTCGGCATCGGACTGAAGGTCCTCCGGAACCGCCTCTTCTTTGAAATTGCCGTTGCCGCCCGCGCCATAGAGGTAGGCCTTGTTCCGAATCAGATCAACAATCCCCTTGAAGTTTTGCTCCTCTCCTATGGGGATCTGTACGGGAACCACAGGGCGTCCGAAAGCAGTCTGAAGAGCCTCCAGGCTTCGATTAAAACTGGCCCGGTCTCGATCCAACTTATTCAACACCACAATCCTGGGGAGTTTGAATGCTTCGGCATAGGACCAGACGAGCTCCGTTTGAACCTCCACCCCGGAGACAGCATCCACCACCAGCACAATCGTTTCGGCACCCACCATCGAAGCTTTGGTGTCCAAAATGAAAGTCCGATAGCCGGGGGTATCCAGAATATTGACCTTGGTTCCCTTCCATTCCAGACGAGCCAAGGCGGTGCTGATGGTAATCTTGCGCTCAATCTCATCTTCATCGAAGTCGGTGACGGTGTTTCCCTCTTCGACACGGCCCAGGCGATTCACCGATCCGGCCGAATAGAGCAGAGCACTGGCTAACGAAGTTTTCCCGGAATCACCATGACCCACAAGAGCGATATTGCGAATGTTCTCGCTGTCAAATACCTTCATAAACGCCCCTTCCTAGGATATAGTTCGGTTTGCAAGAATGTAACACAGCAAAATGGACTTATCAATGTCGATCAAGGTACGCATCGCCCTCTTTGCCGCTGTCCTACTTTCACTCAGCCTTTCCTGTTTGGACACCGCCGCACAAACGGGTCGTGTGGACGCTGAGCAGGTGATGCGCCATGTGGAACAGATCGTCAGCTACGGTCCCCACCCTCCCGGCAGCGAAGCCCAAAAGGAAGTCGGCGGCTACATCGCGGGGCAACTCCAGTCTCACGGGCTGGAGGTTCAAACTCATACTTTTTATCCCGTGACCCCTTTGGGGCGGCGCGAGATGACCAACATCTGGGGAGTGGTGGAGGGAAAAGAGGACTCCATCATCATTCTGGCCAGCCATTACGACAGCAAGTACTTTGAGGACTTTTCCTTCCTCGGTGCCAACGACGGCGGATCAAGCAGCGGGTTGCTGCTGGAGTTGGCCCGGATACTGAAGCAGGACAATCCAACCGACTACTCTCTGTGGTTCGTCTTTTTTGATGGAGAAGAGGCCTTTGTCGACTGGACCAGTGCCGACAGCATCTACGGCAGCCGTGAATTTGTCCGCATGCTCAAGGGCCGGAATCAGTTGGGCAAGATCTCCGCCCTCATCCTGCTCGACATGGTGGGAGAAAAGGACCTGGTCCTTCGAAAAGACATCAATTCCATGCCCTGGATGAACCAGATCATCTGGGACCAAGGAGGGGAAATGGGTTATGGAGACATCTTCCAGTCAAGAGGCAACACGGGTGCCCAGGATGACCATCTTCCCTTTGCCCGGGAAGGGATACCGGTGGTCGACATTATCGACCTCGATTATGCCTACTGGCATAAAAAAGAGGATACCCTCGACAAGCTGTCCCCCGATAATCTTCGAATTGTGGGAGATGTCGTGCTGGCCAGCCTCCCTGAAATCGCCAAGCGACTGAAAGAGAGCCCTTGAAAAGCAAGGCCCTCGTGATTGTCATTCTGGTGGTGGCGATTGTCATTCACCTTTCTGCCTTTCTCTTGATGGCGAAAGGAGTCGAACCCATCTCGACTTATTTCTACCTCTTCGCCTGGTGGACCTACATTGTATTTTTGTCCTGCCTGAACCATCTGCGCGGGCAGAACTCCCTCCTACTGGACGATCCGCGGGAATTCCTATGGGTCTTTTTTTATTCGACCCCGGTATGGCTCTTCTTCGAAATCCACAACTTCTGGCTCAACAACTGGCACTATATGGGTGTCCCTGTCGAAACCTATCTGCGCTGGCCGGGATATGTCCTCGCCTTTGGAACGGTGCTTCCCGGTATTTTTGAAACAGAAACCTTCTTGAGAAACTTCGGAGTGTTCACACAGATTCGAGGCCGGCCCGTTGCAGTGACTCAAAGTTTGCTAATCCGCTTTGTGATCCTCGGCTCTCTGATGATGCTTCTTGTTTCCTGGAGACCCGACCGCTTCTTTCCACTGGTATGGCTGGGATGGATTTTCCTCCTCGATCCCCTGATCTACGGCAAAGATCGGCAACGGGCCTCTTTGCTGGGCCAGGCCCAACGTGGCGAGTACTCTCTACTGGTCCGGTTTCTGGTCGCGGGAATGATGTGCGGATTGCTGTGGGAGTTCTGGAACTTCTGGGCCTCGGCAAAGTGGGTGTATACCGTCCCCTACCTTGGATTTGTTAAGATATTTGAGATGCCTATGCTTGGGTTTTTTGGCTTTCCTCCCTTTGCCCTAGAATGCTATTTACTGTACCGGGTCTTTCTCCTGTTCCGTGAACGCTTTCTTCACGGTCAGAAGCTGATCCCTGCTGTCACTGCGGTTTTGGTGGTCCTGTACTGCCTCCTGGCCTTCACGGGAATAGACCGGTGGACGGTCGAGGGCTATAAAGTGATCTTTTCCTGAATTTAAGGGTTGGATTCCGGATGGACAAAGATTTTCGCCTCCGCATGACTTTCTGGGGAGTGAGAGGCTCAACTCCCACACCTCAAATTGAACACCTCAATTATGGGGGAAATACCTGCTGCATCGAGGTGCGTCTTCCCAACAACGAAGTGTTTATCTTCGATGCCGGCTCCGGGGTTCGCGCTCTTGGCGACTCCCTCTTGGAGGAATCTTCCAACCAAAAGCTGGACCTGAAAGTGTTTCTGACCCATTTTCACTGGGACCATATTCAGGGCATCCCCTTTTTCCAACCGCTGTATCATCCGGAAAACAGGGTGGTCTTTCATTCTGTGTCCTTTCCGGAAGGTCAACACCGACGCTCTGGTTCAAAAAGCGGACTGGAAGAAACACTCAGGATCCAGATGGCCCACCCTTATTTCCCCATCAGCCTTGAATCGCTGGCTGCCAAGAAAGAGTTCAAAGAAATCGACCCAGATCCCATTAAATTCGGCAAACTCACCATTACTCCTTTCCGCCTGAACCATCCGGGACAAACCTATGGATATCGGATCGAGTCGGAGGGGGCGGTTATCGTTTACGCCACCGATCTGGAACATGGAGATGCAAAACTGGACAAGTTGCTGCGAGAGGTCTCTCAAAATGCCGACCTCTTGATCTACGACTCGCAATTCACGCCTGAGGATTACAAGAAGCACAAAGGATGGGGACACAGCACTTGGTTAGAAGCGTGCCGCGCTGCTAGTGACGCCCAGGTCAAACAGCTCGCTCTCTTTCACCATTTCCCCTCTTATGACGATGGCAGGTTTTACGAGATCGTGCGGCAGGCTCGCGGCGAATTTGAAAACACCCTAGGGGCCCAGGAAGGCTGGTCGCTGACCCTGTAGCGCGCTACGCGCGGGTTCGTCACTTCGTGCTGTCGTGCCCGCTTCGCGCGCAGAAAAACATTCATGTCGAATTGGAATTCGTTTGGAATTTGAGATTTGAGATTTTGAATTTCCGCTTGACCGCAGACCAAAGCCGGCAGTCCGGCTGTGGTCTGCGGTCAAGCGGTCATCTGGTCAGCACCTTCAGGCTGGAGAGCCTCCTCAACCAGTTCCTTATAATCGCATTCGGGATTATTGCAGAAGTGAGTCAAACCCTCTTTCTTGGTAGTGCGCTCCAGAAGATAGGGTGCAGCACAGGAGGGACACTGAACGTCGATCGGCTTTTGCCATAGAGCAAACTTGCATTCGGGAAAGGTACTGCATCCATAAAAGTACCTCCCACGACGCGATCGGCGCCGTGTGAGCGGCCCTTTTTTGCACTCCGGACAATCGACGCCAATCGTTTCCTGCTTGATGTATTTACAATCCGGATAGTCGCCGCAGGCAACAAACGCCCCATAGGGTCCGTGTTTCTGTACCAGCTGGGAACCGCACTGTGGACACTTCTCGTCCTTGGTTTCCTGAGTTTCCTCAACCTTCACTTCCCCATTGTCCTGGATCACCTTTTTGGTGTTCTTGCACTCCGGATATCCAGAGCAGGCCAGAAACTCTCCATAACGTCCTTTCTTGAGAACCATCGGCTTTCCGCACTTCTCACACGGTTTCTGCTCTATCCCACCCTGATTCTCCTTATCGGAGGAACCTTCCTGCGTCACTTCGCGAGTGTTCTTGCATTCCGGATACTTGCTGCAGGCCACGAATCTGCCAAAACGGCCCCAGCGAATGACCATCTCCGCCCCGCACTTATCGCACTTCACGCCTGCCGGGGTTTCCTCCTTCTTCAGATTCTTCATGTTTTTACGAGCTTGCTGCAGCTCTTTGGAGAAACCCTTGTAGAATTCCTTGAGCGTGTGGACCCAGTCCTGCTTGCCGCTCTCAATTTCATCCAGACCCTGCTCCAGCTTGGCCGTGTAGTCGTAAGCGAAAATCCCCCCGAAGTGCAGGACCAGCAGTTCGGTCACCACCTCGCCCGTCTCGGTAGGCACAAAACGCTTATCCTCCTTATTGACGTAGTCGCGAGAAGTGATGACGGAAAGAATCTGGGCATAGGTGGAAGGACGTCCGATGCCCTTTTCCTCCAAAGCCTTGACCAGGGTGGCCTCGGAATAGCGTGGAGGGGGTTGAGTGAACTTCTGCTCCGGAACGATCTCCTCCACCTGCAGCTTTTCCCCTTTTTCCACCTCGGGCAGTGGCTTTTTGTCGTCCTCGGGGGGCGCATCATCGCGCCCTTCCCGGTAAAGCTTCAAGAAACCGTCAAACTTCAGCACCGTTCCCACGGCCTTAAAGAGAGTTTCCTTGGCCTCAATCTCAATTTCCGTCTGGTCGAACTGAGCCGGAGTCATCTGGGAAGCCACAAACCGCCTCCAGATCAACTCATAGAGCCTATACTCATCACGGCCCAGAAAGGTCTTGATCTTTTCCGGAGCACGAAGTACCGAAGTGGGCCGAATCGCCTCATGGGCGTCCTGGGCTCCCTTCTTGCTCTTATAGACGACCGGTTTAGGAGGCAAGTAGTCCTTTCCATAGGTGGTCTGCACATACTCACGGAGTTCGGCCAAAGCTGAATCAGCAACGCGTGTGGAGTCGCTGCGCATGTAAGTAATCAAACCCTCAGTTTCCCCATTCCCGAGTTCCACTCCCTCATAGAGGCGCTGGGCCACTACCATGCACTTTTTTACGGAAAAGCTCAGTTTTCGAGAGGCCTCCTGCTGAAGCTTACTGGTAATGAAGGGAGGAACCGGATTGCGCTTCCTTTTCTTTTTCTTCACCTCGGAAACCACGAAATCCGCTGAACCCAGCTCCTTCATGAGCTGATCCGCTTCCTCCTGATTGGAAATCTTGAACTTCTTCCCCTTGTGCTTGACCGCGCCCGCTTCAAAAGCAGGCGGATTCTTGGCCTTGAGGTTGGCCGTAAATCTCCAGTATTCCTCCGATACAAAGGCTCGAATTTCCTGTTCCCGCTCCACAATCATGCGCAGGGCTACCGTCTGGACCCGGCCTGCAGACAACCCTCTGCGAACCTTTTGCCACAACAGGGGGCTCACCTTGTAACCGACGAGTCGATCGAGAATGCGGCGGGTTTGCTGGGCGCTTACTTTATTCTGATCGATGGTGGAGGGGTTCTCGAAGGCACGCAAAATCGCGCTTTTCGTGATTTCGTTGAACTGAACGCGGAAGATCTTGTGGTCGGCACCGCCATTTAATTCCTCAGCCAGGTGTTGGCAAATGGCTTCCCCTTCGCGATCGGGATCCGTTGCCAGGTAGATTTCTGTTGCCTTTTCGGCCTGTTTTTTCAAGTCATGAACAATCTTGGCCTTACCGGCAATGATCTCATAGGTAGGACGAAAATCATCTTTGATATCCACACCCAGGTTTTTTTTGGGCAGATCCTTGATGTGACCCACTGAGGCACACACCTTATAGTTTTTCCCCAGGTACTTCTCAATCGTTCTCGCCTTAGCGGGCGACTCAACGATAACCATCGCTTTGGGCATAGACGTTCTATTTCTCCTCTATCTCAAATTCACTTTACCAAAATAGCATACCCCTTTGTCATTTCGAACAAAGGTGATCAGTACCACAAACAACTGACAGGGTGCTAGCCTTTCCCCCTGACCTCCTGACTACCTGACCTTTTGAACATAATCTTCTCCATTTAAAGGACTTTTCGGCTGAACTTGCGTCCCGGTAGTTGACGGATGAGTTCTTTCATTTCCAGCTGCAACAAGACCTCGTTCAACTGAGGGAGACTGAGTTCCGATCTGTTCAGAAGCTGATCAATATGCAAAGACGCATCTGAAGCCAAAAGGGTTACAATCTTTTTTTCATCCTGTGTCAGAGATTCTACGCAACCTGGCAGAACAGCTGGCGGCTCACTCAGCAAGTCTAGAACATAGGGTGGCAGTTCTTCCAGAACATCCTGGATGTCGCGAAGAATCTTTGCACCCTGTTTGATCAAGGCATTTGGACCATAGCTTCCCTTACTGGTGATGTTTCCGGGGACCGCCCACAGCTCCCGATCTTGCTCCAGCGTGAGCCGCGCCGTGATCAATGAGCCAGAGAGCTCCGCTGCTTCGACAATGACCGTTCCATGGCACAATCCACTGATTACCCGGTTACGGAGGGGAAAGTTTTGGGGTGCCGGAAAGCTGCCGCACATAAACTCACTGATGACGCATCCCTGCTCGCAGATCTGATGGTAGAGCCGGCGGTTCTCCCGAGGGTAGATGACATCAACCCCACTTCCCAAAACGGCGACGCTCGTTCCTCCACTCTCCAGGGCTCCCCTGTGGGCCTGCGCATCAATTCCCCGAGCCAAACCACTGACAATACATATTCCCAGCGAAGACATCTCGCGGGTGATCTTTTCGGCTATTTCTCTTCCATACAGGGAACAGCGACGCGAGCCCACCACGGCAATAGAAGGACGCCGCAGTACGGAAGGATTGCCAAGACAATAGAGCACCAGGGGTGGGTCGAAAATCTCCTTCAACTGGTGTGGATACTCGTCATCGAGAACGGACAGGATCCGGATCCCCTGCTTCTCAGCCTGCCCAACGGCCTCCTCTCCTGCTCGAAGGGCACATCCGCTGGCGATGAAGGCTCTGGCCTCCTCAGAGAGATGAAACCGGGCCAGCTGAGCAGGCGAAAGCCGGAACACATTGGCCGGTGATCCACAGGCCTTCACGAGCGAATGGATCCTCCGGGTACCCAGACCGGGAACCAGACTCAGCGCCAGGCAATGATAGGCTTTTTCGTCCATCTCACTTTCTATTACGTTTGAGTTGAAAAAACTACGAGATTTTCCAGCGCGCTTCGCGCGCGTTCCAGGTTCCAGGTTTCAGGTTCCAGGTCAGGTTTGGAATTTGGAATTTCTGCGGGTCTGCGGTCTGCGGTCTGTTGTCTGTTGTTCGTTGTCTGTTGTCTGTTGTCTGCTATCATCACATCGCTATGTCGAAACTCAGGGTTTCCTTTATCGAGTATCTCAATTCCGTACCCCTGGGATGGGGCTTTCTCCACGGCCCCTATCAGGACGCTTTTGACATCCTCTTTGACGTCCCTTCTCAATGTGCCAGACACCTGTCCACGGGGGAAGCTGACGTCGGGTTGATTCCGGTGATCGAATATCAAAGGATCCCGGGATTAACGGTGCTTCCCGACATCGCCATCGCCTCCAAGCGGGAGGCGAAAAGTGTCTTATTTGTCAGCAAAAAACCCCTTACGGAGATCTCCAGCGTCGCCGTGGACAGCTCGAGCCGCACCTCGGTGGCCCTTCTCAAGATCCTTCTGGGCAAATTCCACGGTCGGGAATCGGTGACTTATCATGAGACATCCCCTGATCCTGAACGGATGCTCGAGTTCCACGATGCGGCCTTAATCATTGGAAATCCAGCACTTAAGGTGCGCCGAGATTCCCTGAATGTTTACGATCTGGCAGCCGAGTGGAATCGCTTCACCGGCCTGCCCTTTGTGTTTGCCGTCTGGGCTGTCCGATCGGCTGCCGATCTGGGAGAACAAGCCCAAATCTTCTATCAATCCAGGAAACAGGGGCTGCAGGAAATCGATTCGATTGCCTCGGTCTATTCGAAGAAGCTTGGGGTTGCAGCTGGGGAAATACGCGAATACATCCTGGAAAATCTGAATTACTCCCTCGATCAAGACAATCTGCGGGGCTTACAGACTTTTTTCGATACCGCCGCAGAAATGGGGCTGACGGACTCTTCCAGATCCTTGCAGTTCTACCCGGTCGGGTAGAACTGCAGCTGGAGTAGTCCACGCAGTTAACCCGCATTTCTCACACCTGCTCGTCACGAAGCCGGCGGAAGGGCCGGCCTGAGTGCGTTGCGCCACGCGCGACCGAGGCCCCGCAAACGTACTGTAGGGTACGTTGAGGAGGCCGGGGGCACCCGCTTGCGGGTCGGGGGCACCCGCTTTGCGGGTCGCACAGTCAGGCCGGATCATTACGCCGATGCAGTAGAGGGGGTGTGAGAAGTGCGGGTTAAGGCCTACCTTCTCTCGAATCAACTCAGCGGGTTCTTTGCGGAGGAAGTCGGGGGGCCAAGCGCATGCCTGTGCCAACGCCACGCACGCATTAGCCCTTACCCGTCATCATCAGACCCACTACCTGGGTCCAGGCCAAGCCCCAACAGGACTTTCTTGCCATCGGACAGATCGCCGATGATCCGTCTGATGGGTATGGGCGATGCCTTAATCAGAGTCGGCGTGGCCAGGATTGCATCATCCTCAGCCATTTGTGGGTTCTCCAGAACGTCGATGATTTTCAGGTCGGCTTCCAATCCCTTGACGATCTGGCGTAAATGGACGATCGCCCGCTGGGTCCTTGACGTCTGCCCTGTGACATAAAGCTTAAGAGAGAGTTTACCCACGCATGTCATTAGCTCATGAATTCAGGACCCAGTCAGTGACAGCTATCACCCAAAACTGATACCACTCATTCGTTCAAGCTCTCCCCTCTCTAGCCCGGATGATGAATAAATTCTTTACTCCAGCGACACCACCTTCATCTGAGCGCAGTGAAGAAATCATCCGGCGTGCTGCACCGCCCGACCCGCAAGCGGGGGGCCCGGCGCGTCGCAGAACGCCGTCAGGTCGGTGCTTTCGTCGCTTCGTGACCAGTACCTATGCATAGTCCGAGCTAGTGATGACCGTCACTGAGTAATCAAGAGAACCATGCGAAAGTATCTGGCAAGCCCCCAATAGCGGGTGAGCCTTGAGCAGGTGGGGCTAAATCCATCTTTAAAGCTTCTGCAGATGAGAAAGAAAAAACAACTCAGTGAGCCTACCTTCCGAAGCATCGCCCCGAGGACTACCGATGGCATCGTGATCGTTGACAAGGACGGGAATGTTCGCTTTGCCAACCCGGCTGCTGAAGAGCTGTTTGGCCGCCAAGCGGGGCAGCTTTTGGGTGCGCCTTTTGGCCTTCCTCTGGTGAGCGGCGAATCGACGGACATAGACATTCCCCGCGGTGATGGGAAACCGGGGATAGCGGAGTTACGCCTGAGTGAAGTCGAGTGGGAAGGCGAAATGGGCTACCTGGCTATGCTGCGCGACCTGACTGAACTGCATGGCCTTCTGGCTGGTAAGAGGCGGAGAACCGAGGATCTCCGTAGGGCAGATCAAACAAAAGATGACTTCATCGCCAACGTTTCCCATGAACTCCGCACCCCATTGGCCACGATCTCCAACGTCCTTTCCAATGCCCTGGCCGGTGTTTGGGGTAATCTCAGTCCTGAGGCGAGAGACGGGCTTCTTATCGGTCAGACCAATGCCAAGCGACTGGGTAACATCGTTAGCAACATGCTGGATGTTTCGACGATTAGAGCCGGGAGGGTTGTTCTGGACAAATCTCTTGTTGACGTCTCTGTGCTCATTCGCTCGGTCATCGAATCTTGCCACTCCAAGGCAACTCAGAAGGGGCTCTCCCTCATTTTTGATCAAAAGATCAGGCAAGAAAAACAGGAAGTATTGTGTGATCCGAACAAAGTGGTTCAAATCCTCACCAATCTCGTAGGGAATGCTCTCAAGTTCACGGACCCCGGAGGCACGATTTTGATAGGGGTCAAAAACGGCCAAGATGCTCTTCGGATTAGTGTTGCTGACACAGGGGTGGGTATTGCTGAGGAAGAGCTACAGGTTATTTTTGATCGATTCCAACAACTTGACCGCTCCTATGGCGGTGGAGAAAAGGGAACCGGCTTAGGTCTGGCGATTACAAAAGAGTTGGTGGAACTTCATAGGGGAAGGATAAGTGTGGAAAGCGAATTGGGCAAAGGCACCACCTTCACCTTCACACTTCCAAAAGAATGCCGACAACCCGATAACTCCCCTTCTTTTCTTGTTTTCATCCTCAGGATCGCTGATTTTGAGAAGATAAAAGAGAGGCTCGGTCCCGACAAGGCTAAGCGGATCGTCACAAAAGTGGCAGAAAGGATAGGCACGGGACTCCGAAGCCAGGATACTGTTTTGACGAACGATGACCATGGCAAGATGGCCGTTTTACTTCCTGGCACCCAAGAGAAAGATGCCCCTATCCTCAACAAGAGAATTCTGGAAAAAATCAAGATATTTGAGAATCATAATCTTTGGTCGATTAGCGTGACTTCGTATCCAGAGCACACTATGGACGCCGAGGGCTTAATGGAGATAGCAGAAAACGCGTTAGCAGAGGAGGATCATGGCTAAAAAAATATTTATCGTTGAAGATGAGTTGGATTTTCTTTCTACTCTCAGAGAACGCCTGGAATTTGAGGGTTTTGTGGTAGCCACTGCAGTCGATGGCGAAGAGGCCTTAAGAAAGATTCCAGAAGAGAAGCCGGACCTTATCTTACTGGATATCATGCTGCCTGAGATGAACGGCTATCAGGTCTGCCGTGAATTGAAGTCCAACCCCGAGACCAAAACTATACCCGTGGTGGTGGTGACCGCGAAATCTCAGGAGAGTGATAAATTTTGGGCAAAAGAAACCGGAGCGGATGATTACCTGACCAAGCCCTTCGAGATGGAGGAGCTGCTGCAGAAAATTCAAGACAATCTTCAAGAGGATGAGAAAACCGCCTAACCCGGATTATGCATACTCCGGGTAGCGCTCAGACAAAAACAGGATAGTGACAGAATTCCTTGGTCAGATCATTCCCTTTTTGGGTGGGGCGATCGGTGCCTTAATCCTTCTCGTCCTGAGTCGTGAAACGGTTCGGTCCCTCAAAAGGCTCCATTGGCGTATAAAGCGGGGGCAATGCCTATCCCTGATTGGGCAGCTGAACGATCTCACGGTGGACCAATTGTTGCCCCTTGCCGTGGAACTCAAAAAATCCTTTTCACTTCCCCTCGTTGAAAGCGTGTTGGATCAATTCAGATCCCAAGAGCTGAACACTCCCGTGCGGCAAAAACTTGCTGCAGTCTACGATCATGTGGGTCTCGTTGAGCATCACCTCAAGACCCTTCACAAAGCCAAGACCTGGCTTGATCGTGCTAATGCTGCAGAAAAACTGGGCCAAATAGGCCACGTCAAGGCGGTAGTGCCACTCATCCACCTGTTAGAAGATGACAGTGAGGAACGCGAGGTAAAGAGTGTCGCAACCCAGGCCTTGGGCAAAATCCGCGACGAACGGGCTATTGATCCTCTTATTGAAGTCTTGGGTCTCCCCGGTTCTGCTACGGGCCAACCTGTGGCCGATGTGCTGGCCCAGTTTGGAGACGCCGTCTTGGAACCTCTGATGAAGGTTCTCTCCACCTCCACCCAGGAGGCCCGACGCTTCTGGGCGGCCCGAATTTTAGGGGAGTTGCAGACGCACCGGGCCACCCCAACATTACTGAACGCGTTGAGTGATCACTCAACCAAGGTACGCGCGGAAGCGGCCCTGGCTCTGGGGCGCCTGGGTACGCGCGAGGGAGTATCCCCACTGAGTAGGATGTTGCTAGAAGACCCGGTTCCGCTGGCCAGGGACGCAGCCGCTCAGGCCCTGGGGAAGATTGCTGATGATCGGGCTTTGACGGCTCTAAGAGAGGCACTGGCCGATCTCGATCACGATGCCCGGCGGAGTGCAATGCTGGCCTTGGAAAAGATGGGCGAAACGGCGACCCCTTTTTTTATTGAGGCACTCCGAGGAGAATCGAAGGAAGCGGCAATCCAGGCGGCGAGCGCCCTGGAGCGTATAGGGATGGTGACGGTCTGGATAGAGGACCTGGCGGGAGAAAACTCTGAGACTGCCTTTGAGCTGCTCACCTGCATCGCCAAAAATGGTGTTGTGGAGACCTTGGCCCGTTCTCTTACCCACCCCCAATTACAGGTACGACTCAGCCTCTGCAACATCTTGTCAGAAGGGAAAAGTTCACGCAGTTTTGAGGCCCTAGCGGAACTCGCCCAAAAGGATACCGAATGGGCGGAGCGCGTGGAGGCCCTTCTGGCCCTCATAAAATTGGCGGATGCTCGATCAGTACCGCTGCTGAGAGATGCCCTCGATGAAAAACAAGAGACCGTCTCGGAACTCCTGTTACTGGCCTTGCAAGAGTCACCCCGTTCGCTGTTGGAACCGCTAGCAGATACGGTGAGTGTTCTCCTCCAGGACGCGAATCTCAACATCCGCGTCCAGGCGATCAGGGTGCTGGCGAAAATACACAGCGAAAGCCTGTTTTCGGTCCTGCTCTCTGCCTTTTCCGATGCCTCTCCGGAAGTTCGCCAGGAGGCGGCTCTAGCGCTAAAACATTATGCCAACAAGGAAGGGGTTCGGGCACTAACAGGGGCGCTTCAAGACCCCGACCGGGGGGTGCGGGCCGCTGCCGTGGAGAGTCTCACTCAACTGAAGGATCCAAAGTCCATCCGTCCTCTGGTCCATGCCTTTGAAGGGGCCGATGACGGTTATCGAGACCAGATCGCCTCTGCCCTAGCCGCCATGCCCAAACAAGAGTTTCAACAATTGACCGATCTTCTCATGGGGCTCTCACACCCGAAGGCACGGGCTGGGATCACCTTGACGTTGGGTTTGATCGGGGATCAGGCGGCGATGCAACTCTTGACCACTTTTTTGAAGGATCCCGAACCGATTGTCCGTGCTTCGGCTGCCAGTGCCCTGGGACGTTTCGGGAAGGAGGGGATGACTTCGGCCCTGGCGGACTGCCTCTCCGATCCGAAGCGAAGGGTTCGAGCGGCGGTGGTTGATGCACTGGGCAAGAGTGGGGACGCTGCAATCATCGAGGATCTGTTGCCTCTCCTGGAAAGCGAACCGGACGCTCTTGTCTGTCAACGTGTGGCACTGGCAGTGGGGGCTTTGGTTGCAGATCAGGGACCAGAAGCGAGAGAGCAGGACCTGGAAAGTAGAAACCTAACGCCCAAGGCCACCGCCGCGGTAACAAAATGGTTCAAGAAGAAAAGAGGTGTAAAGAATCAAGCGGCGGGATGGGTTGCGCTTGCCCTCTTGGAAGAGGAATCTTACTTTCCGGAGATTTTGAAGGCGAGCCAGGATGCCCCGCTGCGTGCTGCCATGCAGGAATGTTTGAAGCAGCTCTCCAGCGCCGTGCAGGATCATTTCTTTACCTTTCTCTCTCTGGATTCACGTC
This sequence comes from Acidobacteriota bacterium, assembly GCA_036446935.1. Classification (GTDB taxonomy): domain Bacteria; phylum Acidobacteriota; class UBA6911; order RPQK01; family JADFOI01; genus JADFOI01. Next base: position 17,284 of record JAZFTY010000446.1, read on the forward strand.
TCTTTTGGCGTGATGACGTTGAAAAGAGCGTTGAGCATTACACTCGCCTTTTGCAAGCAAGCCGTGAGACACGCGACCGTGTGCATGCCGTAGAGGCTTTAAGCACGTTGGCGGGAAAAACGGCTATTCCTGTAATCGAGTCCGCCTGTGCCACCGATCCCAGCCCCCGGGTCCGGGCTGCTGCCTTATCTACCCTGGGCCGGCTTCTGGAGGGGGAACCGTTAGTTGCCAGAATTACTCAGGCCGCACAGGATCCATCCGATAGGGTTCGCTCTCAGGTTATACCCACGCTAGACCGTTTGAGCCCCAAAGAACTGGAAGGGGCGCGGAAGCAGTTGATCCCATTGCTGGATAGCTCCCAAGAGGAGATTCGCAGGCCAGTTGCCGATCTGCTTGCCCGTCTTTACTATCATGATTGGCAGCTCCTGGCGGATCAATTATTGGGGGCGGAGAAAGAACCCCGCATCCTCGGCCTGATTGAAACGTTGGGAAAGATCAGTCATTCCCAGATATCACCTCTCCTCGTTCAATTCATGAAACATAGTGATGCCGAGGTGCGAGGGGCCAGTGCCCAGGCCGCGGCCCAATCGGGAGCGTTGGCAAAACAGGAATGGATTCCCTGTCTGGATGACTCCCAGGAGGCCGTCCGCCTGGCAGCCATTCAGGGCTTGGGAAAACAGTTGGACGGTGAGGTGTTGGAGATCTTCTCCCAGCACCTGCAAGACCCTTCCCCCCAAGTCCGTGGCCAGATAGCTACTCTCCTGGGAAAAAAGAAGCTTACCGGCAACGAGCAGCCAACAAAACTCCTGGAGCGTTTAAGCCACGATGTGAATCTTGGAGTCGGCATAATCAGTCTGGTATCCCTCCATCGCCTGGGGGTAAGGGGCCTCGCCCAGGAGATAGCGGCAAGTATGCTGAACCTTGAAGGGCAGGAGCGCTCAGCCCTTTTGGAGCACTTGCAAAAAGAAGGGGTATTTGTGGAATTGCTGGGCTCGGTCCAACGCGACCGTGATCCCGAAGCTCGCAAAGAGGCCCTTCAGTTTTTATCCGTGCTGGATCTTTCTCAATTTACGGGAGAAATTGCCAAAGCCTTGTCCGACCCTTCCAGCCAAGTGAGGGTTGCTGCCATCGAAGCCCTTGGTCAGGTCAGTGATCCTCTTCTTGAAAAGCAAATAGAGGCCCTGAGTCAAGATCCTGTTAAGGAAGTGAGATCTGCCGTCAAACACCGGAAGCTCCGTAGGGTGCAATAGATCCTCGAATTTGCCGGCGTGTAGGACACCGAATCATGATATTCATCCATATCTGGGAAACCACAGCGATTCTCTTTTTCGTCACCTATAACTCGATCAATTTCTTCCTCATCACGGTGGCATGGATCAAGATACGCTTTTTTCTGCAGCTCAAATCCATCTTAAGTTTTAACGATGTTTACCGGTCACTCTCGACACCGAAAATTTCTCTTTTAGTCCCTGCCTTCAATGAACAATATACGATCGTGGAGAGTATCCGCGCTCTGGTTGCACTTCGGTATCCCTCTTTTGAGATCGTGATCGTCAATGATGGCTCAACCGACAAGACGGTAGAAGTGTTGACGGATGCCTTCGGTTTCGTGCGCCGAGACATCGGCTATCATGAAACCCTCGCCACAGCTCGCATCCGGGGTTTTTATGAAGCGAAGAGCCCGGAAGGGACCCCCATCCAACGACTCATTCTCATAGATAAGGAAAACGGAGGGAAGGCGGACTCCCTGAATGCTGCCCTGAATGCGGCCCTCTCCCGCTATGTCTGTTGTATGGATGCCGACTCGATTATCGATCCGGAGGCTCTTCTGCAAGTCATGCAGCCGATCGTAGAAGACCCTGAGGGCATCGTCGCCTGCGGAGGACAAATCGGGATCGCCAATGGCTGCAAGATTCAGAATGGACAAGTGGTCAAGGCCGCGCTCCCTCGGAACTGGCTGGCGATGTTTCAGGTAGTGGAATATATGCGATCCTTTACCGCCAGTCGGACAGGATTGGCTGCGCTGAACTCGCTGGTGATCCTCTCCGGTGTGTTTGCCGTCTTTCGGCGGGATCTGGTGTTAGATGTCGGGGGGTTCTTAAGCGGTCGGTCCAACCGTAAGATTGCCCTCGAATACTGTGGCAACAGAGAGACCGTCTGTGAGGATATGGAGATCATTGTCCGTCTCCAGCGTTATTTGATTGAAAAGAAGATCCCGGGCCGCATCATCTTTCTCCCCTATCCAACAGCCTGGTCGCAAGCCCCGGAAAAGATTAGTCATTTCGGCAAACAGCGCAGTCGTTGGTATCGGGGACTAGCCCAGGTGCTCTTTTATCACAGGAAGATGCTCTTCAATCCGCGCTATAAGCAGATTGGTCTCTTTGCCCTTCCCTACCAGTTCGTCTACGAGTTCTTAGGCCCGCTTGTGGAAATGGCTGGATATATCAGCTTGCCAGTTCTCTATTTTCTGGGTTTGCTCGGAACCGATGTCCTGCTTCTCTTTCTTACAGTCTCGATCCTCTATGGGATGTTCCTCTCCGTTTATGCTGTCTTGCTGGGGTTTTGGACCGAAGGACGCCTGGCAGAAGAAAAGAAGGTTACGATGTTGTATCAATATCGCGGGGTGTGGACTGTTGCAAAACTCATCGTTTTTGCGATGCTCTCTATGTTGGGCTACCGACAGCTCCAACTCGCCTATCAGATCAAAGGATTTGTTGACTTCCTCAGAGGGAGTCAAGCATGGGGGGAGTTTCAACGTGAACGATTCTAGCCCGGATGATGCATCGATGATCGGCAAAGGGCTGTTGGGATTATGGAATCATGCAATCATGGCGGCGATCATAGCAGTGGTCGGTCTGCTCAGTGTGCTGACCGCCCTCAGAAAGATGAGGCGGCATATAGGACAGAATGCCGGAGGGTGCGACACTTGAAGTGGATTATCTGGCTTCTGACAAATGTTTTCTGTTTACTGAGTTCATCCCTCTACTCACAATCGTTATCCAACATCTTCCCTTCCCAGGAGATTTCACTAGCCGACTGGGGACTCACTGATCCCTCAGAAATCGAGTATATCTCGGTGGGAATTCTGCATAAAAGGGAGGGAGATGACCTGCGTCTCTACGACATTCGCAAACGAAGACCCGTGGTGAAGGAGCCCACTGGACCGCGAGGGCGGACCCCTTTATTTGAAGGAAACCTTTTTCTGGTCAGTCACTTTTCGGAGGGAAACACCAACCGGTTGGGCGGTTATTTCAACGGTTTTGCCAAATCTCCATCCCAGTCGGAAGTGACTATCGGCAAGGCCCCAGAGGGTAAGCCGTCCCTGATTTTTTCCTATAGGAAAGTGCTTCCCAGCTTCGCTGGTTTCTGGATCCATCTGTTTGACTTCAAAAAACACCCTGCCACCCGGGTTTTCTTCGATGCCAGCCCCTTTACCTACCTGACTTTTTCCATTCGTGGGGAACGAGGAGGTGAAGAGTTACAGCTGCAAATAGCCGATCGAGCATGGGAAACACAAGAAGATTCCCTTGTTGTAGGAGATGTGGCTTCTTTTCTTCCTGATGGGAAGGTGAAAAAGAAGTGGCAGCAAGGATGGATTGCTCTCAAAGAATTGCCAGCCGGTCTGAACAAGAAGGAATTGGCAAGCCTCGTCTTCCTGGTCAAAAGAAACGGTCAAGGGCGGGTTTTTGTCAGAGACCTTGCCTTCACAACGAAAAGGGATGTCCAGATTCCCCAACCCAAAGAGGAAAGAATTCCCGCGCGTCCCTTAAACAAAGCGATGTGGCTCTGGGAGACGGACAAGATTGTGACCAACCCGGACGAGCAGCAGCGACTCCTCACTTTCTGCAAAGAAGAAGGGATCACGGATCTCTTTTTGCAAATACCGTACAAGGCGAAGGAAGAGAAGGGACGGTGGGAAATCCTTTGGAACCCATTACTCATTCGCCCCCTCATTTCCCAGTTGCATCAGGTAGGCGTCAAGATTCACGCCCTCGATGGCGACCCACGATTTGCCCTGCGAGAGTGGCATGGACGGGTCATCGCAACCCTTGCAAGCATCATCCAATATAATCGAGAAAGCCCCCCTCAAGAACGCTTCGACGGGATTCGCTTCGACATTGAGCCCTACCTTTTGCCAAGTTTTGGTGGTGTCCAAAAGGAAGCTATCTTGAAGCAGTATCTTTCCCTATTGGTGGCTTCGCAGACCCTAGCCAGGCAAGCTAATCTGGCCTTTGGTGTCGACATCCCTTTTTGGTTTGATGCACGGAATGAGTTTTTTGAACCGACAGCGGAGGTGGGGGGGCGCCCCGTGAGCGAATTAATTATCGATATCGTAGACAATGTGGGGATCATGGACTACCGGACGCAGGCCTACGGTGCCGATGGGGTGATCGCCCAGGGCACCCAAGAGCTCCTCTATGCAGCACAGCAAGGGAAAGAGGTTTTCCTGGGATTAGAAACGGTGGAACTGCCGGATGAGACGATCTTGGCTTTCGGCCCCGCATCCCAACGTGGTTCGCGGATTCTGATAGAGAGAATTGAGGGTAAAAAAGTTCGCCTCTATTGGATTCCAGACGGTCAATGGGAAAAGGTCCAAAGAGACCACCCGTTTTCTTCTCCGGTTGTGGTCCTGGGGCAAACCCAGGCCACTTTCGTACCCTCTGGCAAGTTGACTTTCTTCAATAAGGACTTGCAAGACCTGGAAAACGTGATCCAGCAGGCGGGATCGGCATTACGGCGATTTTCCAGTTTCTCTGGATTCACGATCCATTCCTATGAAAGCTATCGACCTTGGCTCGAGAGACACAGGGGGAAAGATTGAAGAGGAGATTTACTCTCGTATCGTCAGGCCGATACCGAAAGTGTTCTGACTGTTACCGTCGGAGCGCCCCTGGTAGCTGTAATGAAGGCCGACTGAGTAGGCCGGCGTCAGCTTGAAATCCACACCACCAAAATAGGTGTTGGCCACAAACTGCCCGATCCGATCGACCGACAGAGGGGAAAAACTCTCGCTGCCGTGTGCAAAGCCGACATTCACAAGCATCGGTTGGGTGATTTGCTGATAGTAATGAAGCATGAACGCTTCGTTACTGTCCACGACTCCAGAGGGTTGGAACTTCGTCCAACTTTTGTAGAACACGGCTCGAACCCAAGCCGGCCTCTCGAAGTAGTACTCGAACAATGGGGCAAGGACATGAGCCTGATCCGCTTCAAAGCGCAGGTAACGGTAATCGGCTCCCACCGCCATGCCTCGCGGAAGGGCTCTGGAAAAACCCGCCGTGTAGTCTTGTGCTGCGAGCACCGTCGCTCCCGGGGCCAACATTGCATAGCCGCGCAGCCAGAAACGGTCCGCAAGTTGCCGACTGAAGCTCAACCCACCACGATTGATCTTCTCGTCAAACCCGTTCCATCGCTCGTAGTGTCCAGAGACCCGGCCGCGGTCGCCGACATACCCCACGCTCACGTACCCCTTGCTGGCAGGAGATGCGATTGAGGATCCTTCCTGTCCCCAGCCGAGCCGGACCTCCAGCGATCGAGGCAGGATGATTTGCGACTTCAGTTCTCTGGCTTCGCTGCTTTCCGGGGCAACCGTAAACACCCTCTCGATCTGCTCCAGGGCTTCTCTGTTGCGTCCCTGATACTGGTAGTATCTGGCCAGTGCCAGTAACACATCCGTGCGTTCAGGTGTCATTAGCTGGGCCTGTGAGAGAAACTCATGAGCCGCCTGAAATTCCTGCTGCCACATCAGCACGTAGGCTTTTCCGACCAGAGCGTCAACGTTTCGCGGTTCACGGGCCAGGGCACGGTCGTAGAACCGCGTGGCCGTAGCATAGTCGTTCAGCCATGACGAGAGTCTGCCTATCCACAGCAGATAGTTGAGGCTCGCCGGATTCTGCTCCGAAAGTTGTATGTAGAGTTGGCGGGCCTCCCCAAAGTTCTTGGTGTCCACCGCCTCTCCCGCAGCCTTCTCTAGTTTCGCGGCCAAGGGCGATAGGGTGATTTGCGACTTCAGTTCTCTGCCATCGCTGTTTTCCGGATCAACGGTAAACAGCCTCTCGATCTGCTCCAGAGCTTCTGTGGTGCGTCCCTGATAATAGTAGTATCTGGCCAGTGCCAGCAGCAGATCCGTGCGTTCGGGTATCCTTAGCTGGGCCTGTGAGAGGAGCTCATGGGCCCCCTGAAACTCCTGCTGCCACATCAGCACATAAGCTTTTCCGACCAGAGCGTCAGCGTTTTGCGGTTCCCGGGCCAGGGCGCGGTCGTAGAACCGCGTGGCCGTGGGGTAATCGTTCAGCCAGGCCGAGAGTCTGCCTATCCACAGTAGATAGTTGAGGCTGGCCGGATTCTGCTCCGAAAGGTGTATGTAGAGTTCGCGGGCCTCCCAGAAGTTCTGGGTGTCCACGGCCTCTCGAGCAGCGCTCTCTAAATCCGCGGCCAGGAGCAATCCACCCAAAAACACGGCCAGAATACCACCAGACAACCATACTCTCGCCACCGCAGTCTTTCGAAAGCCTCCATGACCTCGATGCAAACTTTCTCTCGTATCCTGCATTTCTGGGTGTGTGGAATGCACGGGATGTGCCATTTTTAAGCCAGGCTGAACAGACCTGGAACTTACACAGCATAAGTATCTATTAATCAATAGTTTATGTGATTTATTGAGGATGGATTTACGCACTAGAAACGACTCGAATGTTCTTCTCGATCCACCAAAGGTGTGAACTAAGGTTGACAAAGAGCTCTTGGGAAGCGCCAACGGCAAAGTCACGGGCAGGGTTACATATCAATATAGGAGTTTGCCTTCATGAGGCTAGCGGATGATGCCTAAATTCTCTACTGCAGCGACCCAATCACCCACCCTGCCACTGCACGCTGGGTCGGCGCCCCCCCCCCGAGCACCGCCTCAATCCGATAAACTTAATGTATGCATCTGGATACGCAGCTTGTAGCTGCCCTTCTAGTCTTCGGCCTGATCGCCCTTGCTTCCCGCCAGATCGGAACCTTCTTTACCCGCATTCACTTTCCACTGGTGACGGGATTCCTGCTCACCGGCATCCTAGCGGGCCCCCAGTTCTTGCAAGTCGTCAGCACCGGATCTCTGGCAAGAGTGCACTTTCTTGACCAGATTGCTTTGGGATTCATTGGGTTTGCCGCGGGAGCCCATCTCTACTTGCCTGAATTCAAGAGCCGTTTTCGCACCATCCGCTGGGTGACGCTGGGGCTGGTGGTGTCCACCTACACACTGTCGACCCTGGCTGTCTATCTGCTGGCCGGTGCGATTCCTTTCATGGCAACGCTGCCGGCACCGGCACGTCTCGGCATAGCTCTGATGGCAGCCGCGATTATGGTGGCCCGTTCACCTTCGTCGGCCATAGCCGTCATCAATGAACTGCGAGCGAGCGGGCCCTTCACGCGCATGGTGCTGGGAGTGACGGTCACCATGGACGTGGTCGTCATCATCCTCTTTACCATCAGTTCCTCGATCGCTGATGCACTCCTGGGCCAGTTGGGCCTCCAGTTTAGCCTGGTCCTTTTGGTTGTGGCAGAGATTGTCATGGCTGCAGGTCTGGGAGTGATTTTGGGAAAAATCATCGCCCTCCTTTCACCCATCCCGCTAAACGGTGTCCTAAAGGGCATTCTGCTGCTGGCCTGCAACTACCTGGTCTTTCCTTTTTCTTCCTTCCTGCATCACTTGTCCCGCGACTCGTGGGAAGTGGAAATATTCTTAGAGCCCCTCCTGGTGTGCATGGTGGCGGGATTCGTGGTGACCAATTTCAGCGCGAGCCGCACCGAGTTTCAGCGGCTCGTCGATCTCGTTGGTCCGACCGTCTACATCACCTTCTTTACTTTGGTCGGTGCATCGCTAGCCTTTGACACGCTCTTACAGACCTGGCACATCGCCCTGCTCCTTTTCTCCGTCCGCCTGCTCGGCATCTTTATGGGTTCGGTGGTCGGCGGCATGGCGGCTGGAGACCCTTGGAGGCTTAACCGCATCAGCTGGATGACCTTCGTGACCCAGGCTGGAATCGGGCTGGGACTGGCACGTGAGGTGGCCGTGGAGTTCCCCGAGTGGGGAGAGGCCTTTGCAGCCATGATGATCGCAGTGATCATCCTCAACCAACTGGTGGGACCACCGCTCTTCAAGTGGGCCCTTCACATGGCCGGTGAATCACACGTGAGGGCCGGCCGTCGCGATCTTCGCGGCCTACCCGTCGCCTTCATTTTTGGTTTGGAGGGCCAGTCTTTGGCACTGGCCCGGCAGCTCAATGCCCACGGCTGGGTGGTCCATGTGCTCACCCTGAAATCAGAGCCGATCGAGGAGGTTCCAGAGCGGGGGATCGAGATCGTCCCCATGCTGGATCTGAGCCCCGCTTCTCTGGAGAAAATAGGAGCAGGAAAGGCTCAGGCTAGTGTGGCCTTGATGCGGGACGAGGAAAAGCTTGAGATCTGTCAGGCCGCCTACGAGCGATTCGGGACACAGTGCGTGATCGTGCGATCCCATGACCGCTCTTATTGGGAGCGCTACAGGGCTCTGGGAGCGACCATTCTTGACCCCGGTCTGGCCATGGTGAACCTACTCGACCATTTCGTCCGCTCGCCGGCGGCGGCGGCACTACTCCTGGGCATGGAAACAGGACAAGACGTCGTCGAGTTGGTCGTCTCCAATCCCAACCTGCAAGGCACAGCCCTCAGGGACCTGCAACTTCCGGGGGATACGCTGGTCCTCAGCGTGTTTAGAAACCGCGCCTCACTCATCTGCCACGGCTACACACGCCTGCATGTGGGAGACCACATCACCATCGTCGGTTCCGAATCCTCCCTGGAAGAAATCCAACTCAGATTTTCTGACTACGTGGGTCTTGAGCCCGAGCAAAACATACAGAGAGACTCCCGCGATACGTCACCCTCGAAAGCACCCAAGTACTCCCTCTCATAATAGAAGCGGTGCAACCGGAGACAGGTGATACTGGGGACGTCTTTTCCTGAGAAGATCAAGTTAGCAGATTCAAACTGTTGTCGACAGCGAGAACACCTCTCCCCTTTATTTCCCCTCTTGCCTCAAAAAGTGAACTCCTCTCTTTCCCACTCTATTCCCCTCAGTTCACCATTCCTCTGGTACCTGTCCTGTTCTGTCCTTGATCAGTTTTAAAACTATGGGCAGATCCCTTC
>JAZFTY010000447.1:0-2700 GCA_036446935.1 Acidobacteriota bacterium
GCGGGGATCCGTTGAGTCACTTCTTCCAGAGCTTCCACCTCATTGTCTCCCACCACCGAATAGACTTCGATGCCATTCTGGACAAGCTCAAGGACGCCCTTTTGAAGATGCCCGAATGCCTCTAATCGATGATGGTCTTCCGCGACCACATCTCCAGTCAGAACGACGGCCGCAACACCTTGCTCGACGGCAAAACGAACCAGGCGAAGCCAGCCCTCTGCCGGGGTCAACTCAACCGGAGAGACGCCGTGCTGGTCGATATCCTGGGGAAGATGCAGGGGCCTCTGACCCAAATGGATATCTCCTGCCAACAGGACCTGGCTCCGCATCATCTCCCCTTGCAGCCCCAGCCTACTCAAGGGTCTGGCGGCCATGACAAAAGGCTAGCATCGATCAAGACGCCAACCGTTTCAGTACGAAAAAAAAGACAAATCTAATCGGCCCCTAGTTTATCCTCCCTGTCTGCCATTCATGATTCCCTGACGTTGGGACCCCTATTGGAGATCCTGGCACCAAAGGAGTTTAAGAAATTCATGGAACGAGACACTAAGAGGATACGACCCAGCGATCCGGTATGGTTTGTGGAAAGCGGCTGCTCAGGCGGGCGGGTTTGGAGCTTTTAGTGAACCTTTACTGCACGGTTGCCAATAGATTTCTAAAATCGTTCAGGCACTTTCGACATGCCTTCACATAGCGATCGATCTTCAGGTCCCCAGCAAGGGAAGAATCAAAATAAATCTGTACATCGGCTTCGACTTCTCGACCCCGAAAAGCAGCGCAATGGAAACACAACCCTCTTTCTGAGGCTTCCGCCCCAATGAGGGTACTCTCCTTGATCGACTCAGTGGTCACCACTTCTTCACCATCAACGACGACGATTTCCAACATGGCTCACAAACTCCTGACAAAACCTGACATCAATTTCTATACGCACTCCTGAGTAAAGCAAGTCATGTGCCACTCTTTAGGGAGAGCCGGGAAAAACCCAACTGAATTCCCATAAATATTTATAAATAAACCACTTGCAGTCCTTATTGAGGACCCTTGGCTGGTTTGAGAACTTCGGAGTCGTCTACCCTCTGTCAACGTCAGATGACAAACCGCTGGTGGGTGAAAGTCGTCATCATCATCTCCAGCATGCATTCAAGGGTCATCAGAGCCGCTTGGAGAGGGTGTCAACAGAACTTCACAAGGGCGAGGATCTTATTGATCAGGATAGGGGAGTACCAAGAGAAACTATTGGCCGTTCACGACATCACGGGCGGCCTGTCGCACCCGAGAGTCGTCGTCCTCGAGGTGGCGGGCCAGTACTTCGGCTACTCGAGGATCCGATATTTGCGCCAGAGCGAAAGCTGCGGTGGCACGGACCAGAGGACTCCTTTTTTTAAGGAACGAGAAAAAGCCTTGCGGGGCTATGATCTGAGCCAGTGGTTCAATGCTGGCGGGGTCGGCTATTTGTCCAAGTGCCCGGCAAGAGGCGATGATGCGCTTCTCGTCCTTGGCGGATTCGAGCAGGGAAACAAGCACCTGGGCAGCTCCGGCGGGCTTGATTTTACCCAAGGACGTAATGGCCGCCGTCGCAACAGTCGGATCTTGATGGCGGGTACGTTCGACGAGGAGTGAGGTAAGACGTTCGTCGTTCGAACGTTCCACGAGACGAAATGCGGCACGCCGTACTTTTGGGCTTTCGTCCTCTAGAGCGTGATCCAGCTCTTTTTTCAGGTCTCGGGTGATCTTGTCGATGACCTCCAGTATTCTCACCCGCTGCTGGGCAAAGCCCTCCAACACCAGTTCACGTTTCAAAAGGGTGACCGGCTCTGGCCCGAGCTCGCCAAGCAAACGGGAAGCACTCAGTCTCGCCTCCAGGTTATCTTCCTCCTTGATGACATCAATAAGCAACGGAGTGGCCACGGGTCCCAGACTACCGAGTAGTTGGGTGGCCTCTTGCAACCGGGTGGGTTCCTGTGATTTGAGGTTCTCCGAAAGTACCCGCCGAGTTTCGGGCTCCAGTTCACGAATGAATACCGGCAGGGTCCCTTCTCCTCCTTCCTGCAGTTGTCGCTGGCGCTTGCCGAGATGGGTGAGGGTTCGGCTGGCTCGCCTGTAGTCCGCAAAGTGGATGAGGCTGATCGCGGTTTGATAAAGCAGGGTGCCCATTTCCTCGAGTAGTCGGGGTTCCTCCTCTTCCGCCAAAACAAGGAGCAGGGGATCTATCAACAGTTCCACTAACTGAGGCTGAGAGGCAAGGCCCAAATCTTTCAGCAAATTGCCACAAACATGGATGACCTTGGTGCGGATCGTCGGGGTCTGGAGTGCAAAGTCCTGAAACAATTGCTGGATGATCTGTCCAGACTGTTCTTCATCTCCTTTGAGAAAGAGATCGCGCAGCCTCGTTTCTGCGGATTGCAAGAAAGCGTCAGTGAGCTGTTCTGTTTCGGGTCCTACAATCAACGGTCCTGATGGGCCTGCTGCTGCAGAAGGTCGGATCTGCTCAGGTTCTAAATTTGCCTCGGGTGCAGGCTCTTCCGAGGGCTCTTCCGAGGGCTCTTCCTGGCCTGTCCCAGTACCAAACGTCTTCTCCAGGATTCCATAGGTGCGCTGATCAAAAAGGATTCCGGTTAGCCTGTGCATCCTGGCTAATCGATGCCAAACCTCACCATCAAATCCATCGACTGGAGGTTCACGAAGTGCCGCAATAAA
>JAZFTY010000448.1:0-2479 GCA_036446935.1 Acidobacteriota bacterium
CATTATGCCTTGGAAGGTAACGGATGTCATGGAGGAGAGGATTCGATTTGTGAGGCAAGTCTTGAGGGGCCAGGAGAGTATGAGCAAGTTGTGCCGAGAGTTTGGGATCAGCCGAAGCACGGGCTACGTGTGGTGGAATCGGTATCGGGGAGAAAGGACAGTAGGAGCGTTACAGGATCGATGCCGGCGACCCCATTGTAGTCCCCACCGTACAGCCGAAGTGGTGGAGAAGCGGGTGGTCCAGTTACGCCATCGTTATGGGTGGGGTGGCAAGAAACTGTTGGTGCTGTTGAAACAAGAGGGGTTGCATTTGAGCCTACCTACTGTGAATCGGATTATCCGAAGACAGGGCTTGGTGCGTGCCAAAGCCTCCCACCGCCCCGCTGTTAAACGTTTTGAACGTCAAGCGCCTAATGAACTGTGGCAGATAGACTTCAAAGGGCCCTATCGGGGCCCGGGAAAACCTTGCATTCCCTTATCCATACTGGATGATCACAGCCGCTATGCCGTGGGCCTCTATGCCCTGCAAGATCTGGATACCGAAGGGGTACTGGCCTCGGTCCGACGCAGCTTCCAGCACTACGGCTTACCCCAAGCGGTGTTGATGGACCATGGAGTTCCTTGGTGGAGCAATACCAATGGACATGGATTGACCCGCTTTGCCGTGCACTTGATCGAGCAAGGGATCCATCTTATTTACGGCAGCGTGGCTCATCCCCAGACTCAGGGAAAGGTTGAGCGCTTTCATCGCACCTTGGCCGAAGCCGTCTATCATCGAGGACGACCCCGACAGTTACACCAGTGGCAGCAATTTCTGGCACACTTCCGGCAGGAATACAATTTCATACGACCTCACGAAGCCCTGGAGATGGCGGTCCCGGCCAGCCGCTATCAACCCAGTCCTCGAGCTTACAACCCTCGACCTCAGCCGTGGGATTATCCCAGTACTCTCCAGACTAAACGACTCAGCCAGCACGGCTGCTTGCACCATGCAGGTCGCTATTATTTTGTTTGTGAGGCCCTGGGACGACGACGGGTCGGTATCGAACCCTTTGACGACAAGCTTCTGGTGCGATACCGACAGATGTATATTCGAGAAATTAACTTACAGACACGGCAAACCAGAGCTCTGGTTTGCCGTGTCCGAACGTAGTCAATCGGTGTAAGGGATTTCTTGATACACCTGCAAGGGATGTCCTGATACCATTCACCACCGGCTGACCCCTACGAATACTACATTCCGGGGGTTCAAAACGACATGCCTGGACTGGCAGGGAACCGACCGTTAGGCATCGGCAGGGAGATCGGGCACGGTTTGATATTCCATCCGAATCTGGTCCTGCAACAGCTCAACCGCCTCCTCCTCGTTCCTTCCAATGGCTGAAAAGGGACGAACCCTGATGAACATGCCCTCTCTGGGCACCCGGGCTGCAGCCAGGCAGAGCACACCCATCGGCTCAGTGGTAATGGTGAAGCGAAGGCCCTTGTGTTCCCAATCCATTTCGGCATTCCAGTATAGCAAAGGACCCATGCTGACTCTAAAGGCTTGAATTCTTTGCCCCTCCACGGTAAAATCAGTTCGGGAAGTTAGCTTCCTGGGTCTTCATTTCTAAAAATTTTAGGAATCGGATATGCATTTTCCAGAGCGCCAAGGTCTGTACAATCCCCGTGACGAAAGGGACAGCTGCGGGATCGGCTTCCTGGCCCACATCAAGGGCCAGCGCAGTCATCAGATCGTGGTGGATGCCAATGAGATGTTGATCAACCTGAGTCATCGGGGGGCCTGCGGGTGCGAGGCCAATACCGGCGATGGGGCTGGTTTATTAACGGCTCTTCCCCATGCATTTCTGGCCAAAGTGGCCAAGAAAGATCTTCAGGTTGATTTACCTCCTGCCGGCAAGTTCGCGGCCGGAGTGGTGTTTTTGCCCACCCATGACAAGGAACGAGACCAGTGCAAGTCCGTTGTACAGGACATTGTCTCTGAGCAGGGACAGAAGGTTCTGGGATGGCGAAGCGTTCCCACAGACGCCAAGGGGGCCGACATCGGTCCTTCGGCCCGGGCTACGGAGCCGGCTATCGAACAGCTTTTTATCGCCGCCGGGGAGAATCTGGAGGGCGAAGCCTTCGAGCGCCAGCTCTACATCATTCGCAAACGAGCCAGCAGTTTGCTGAGAGGCTCCAAAATGGAGCAGGCCAAGATGTTCTACATCTGCAGCCTCTCCACCAAGGTCTTGGTCTACAAGGGCCAGCTCATGTCCGAGCAGGTGGTCCCCTACTTCCCTGACCTGGATGACAGCGACTATACGAGCCACCTGGCCATGATTCATTCTCGTTTTTCAACCAACACCTTTCCCTCCTGGGATCGGGCTCAGCCCAACCGGTTCATGTGCCACAACGGTGAAATCAATACGCTAAGAGGAAACACCAACTGGATGCAGGCCCGTGAGGGAGTGGTCCAAAGCGAACTGTTCGGGGAAGA
>JAZFTY010000449.1:0-4473 GCA_036446935.1 Acidobacteriota bacterium
CCGGAATAACCCCCATAGGCAGAGCTGTGCTCGCTGATAATGACATCGCCCCGGGCAATGGGTCGATCCGACATGTAGGCGTCCGGAAAGGCCATGTTGGGATCCTCCATGGGAGTCGACCCTAACAGGGTAAAGCACAGCGTGCCTCCCTCTCGATGAGTCCGGGCCAGAACCTCATCATAGAGGTCGATGTTGCGGACACCCTTCTTGATCGCCTTCACATAGGCGTCCATAGACTGGTCCGTGATCTGTGCACCCCGCCGAAGAAACTCGATTTCCTCGTCGGATTTGATCCGGCGTAACCTCTCAATCAAGTCGGTGGCGATTTCGAACTCGGCCTCGGGCAGGGATTCTGTGATCTGGACATATTGCTCGTGAGGAATGGAAACCCGTCTTGAGGAATTCACCCCCACGATTCCAATTCTTCCCTTCTCCATTCCCTTTTCGCGCACCATCTCCACGACCTTCTCATCGATTTTCAGCCCTCCGAATCGAATGTCCCCAACCGCCGAAACTTCCTTACCCGTGGCAATGTGGCCATTGAAGCTGGTGACCAGCGTCGCTTCACCCGCTTTTGGAAAAACACAGTAAGCCTGAAACTGATCGACAAAATTGGTCACGTAGCGCAGGTTGGCCTCTCCCGGATCACTGCCGAAAGAACAGTAGGCACCGTAAATCAGAAGACAATCAAACTGCCGCTCCTCCATGGCATCACGAATCTTCTGCCAGCGGCTCTGAACTTCCTGATCACTGAACTTGGGAAAATGAACCCGGTTAATCATCGATTTTACCTCCTGTCTCTTTCAAAGTCCGCCCACATCTCTACTTCGGGGGGCCCAGAAAACAACCCGGCGCTCGATAAAACGCATGACCAAATAGAAAGCGATCCCAATGATGGAAAGAACCACGAACACGGAGAAGACTCCCTGCATGTCCATGTTGAAGTTCATCTGCAAAATCAAAATTCCGAGACCATGTCTCCCCCCGATGAACTCACCCACGATGGCCCCGATGAGGCTGTAGACAATGGCCATGCTCAGGCCTGCAAAGATAAAGGGAAGGGCTGAGGGAAATCGCACTTTGCGAAAGATTTGCCAACGGGTGGCATTAAAGGAGCGCATCATCTCCAGAAGATCGCGGTCCACAGATTCAAATCCTGCTATGGAATTGACCAGGAGGGGGAAGAAGGTGAGCATGGCCACGATCACCACCTTGGAAGTCATTCCCACGCCGAACCAGACAATCAAAAGGGGTGCAAGAGCAACTTTGGGAAGGCTCTGAAAGGCCACGATATAGGGTAAAAGCACCCTTCCAACGAACTGGCTCTGGGCAATCAGACTACCCAGAATGAGTCCAGAGGCACTCCCGATGAGAAACCCCAAAAGCGCCTCACTCACCGTGTAGTAGGTGTGAAGATAAAAACCCACACGGCTGGTCAGGCTCTCGGAAAGACCGTCTCGAAGAGAAGTCAAAACGCCGCTGGGTGCCGGCAGGAGAAAGAAAGGGACTTCCAACACTTTTACAGTCACCTCCCAGATCACCAACAGCACGGCTAACAGACAGAGGCTGCAAACCCACTCTTTTTGAAACAGTTTGCTCATTCTATTCCTCCCACTTTCTCTCCGATGCCAAGCAAAGAACGAATCCGCTTGGCCAGTATCCCGAATGCTTCGGTCTGTACCACCTCCAGGCGGCGAGGCCGGGGCAGATCGACCTCAACAACATCGGCCAGCCGACCCGGCCGTGGCGTTAGAGCCACCACCCGGTCGGAAAGGAAGATCGCTTCCGAAATGCTGTGGGTCACAAACAGAACGGTCTTGTGATGCTCGCTCCAAATGCGCAGCAGTTCCAGATTCAGGGACTCGCGAGTCATGGCGTCCAGGGCCCCAAAGGGTTCATCCAACAACAGAACGTCGGGGTCATAGACCAGCGCCCGGGTGATAGCGACCCGCTGCTGCATGCCGCCGGAAAGCTCAAAGGGGTATTTATCAGAAAACCCCGAGAGGCCGACTCTATCCAGGATGTCCTGAGCGCGCTTTCTATACTCCTCACGCGGCAAACCCATCACCTCGATGGGAAGCAAGGTGTTTTCCAGAACGGTTCGCCAGGGAAGAAGCACCGGCTGCTGGAAAACAAACCCGATGTCCTTTCGAGGACCCTTTACCGAAGAACCCCCAATCAGGACCTCACCGCTGCTGTGGGGAATGAGGCCCGCTATAATCTTCAGCAGTGTGGTCTTACCACATCCACTGGCTCCCACTATAGAGACGAATTCGCTCTTGCCCACCTCAAAAGAGACATCCTGGAGGGCCAGGAGATCTTCCTCCTGCAGGGTTCGATACGACTTGGTGACGTTTCTCAGTTCAATAAAGGAAGGCATCAATGGTGAGGGTAGCGCGCTTCGTGTGCAGAGAAAAGAGAAAAATACCTCTCCCCACCCCATGCTATACTTCAACCGACACCACCAGAGTGGGACCATGAGCGCGGTTCAAATTGATTTTTATACGAAGCCTGGTTGCCACCTGTGTTATGAAGCCCTGGACGTCCTGAAGAAGCTGCAAAAAGACTTTGACTTTGAGATACGGAGTGTCAATATCTTGAAATCAACCGAGTTCATGACACGGTACCAAGACAGCATCCCGGTCGCCACTTTGAACGGGCGCACCATCCTCAAACACCGAGCCGACGAAAAACTGCTGCGGCGAATTCTCAACAGGGAATCCAACTCGTCATGAAAAGACTCGCCCTGACCACCACGCTATTTCTACTGGCAGGCTGCGGAGCCACCCAGCCCGGTGAGCCCATGGCCATTAAAAACCCGGACACCTATACTTACGTGACCATTTCCGATATGGATAGCCTGGACCCTGCCTGGTCCTATGACACGGCCAGCCATCTGGTCATCCTCAATGTCTATGAGCCTCTTCTGGGGTACAAAGGCTCCAGCACCGAGGAACTGGTTCCCGTGATCGCCTCCCAGGTTCCCAGCTTGGCCAACGGCCTCATCTCTCCAGATGGTTTGACCTATACCTTTCCCATTCGCCCGGGCGTGGAATTCCAGGACGGTACGCCTTTGACTCCCGAGGATGTGAAATATTCCCTGATGCGCTTCCTGCTTCAAGACCGGGCTGGAGGACCCTCCTCCCTGCTTCTGGAGCCCATCTTGGGATACTCCTCGACCCGGGACGAAAGTGGACGAATCCTGGAGAAAGCCTTTCAGGAAGCGGATCGGCGGCTACAAGTCCAGGGGAATGACCTGGTGATACAAATTCCAAAGCCCTACGCTCCACTTCTGAGCATACTGGCAACCTGGGCGCCTTCCATCTCCAAACAGTGGGCGATCAGTCACGGAGACTGGGACGGGACAGAATCCTCCTGGAAGGAATACAACAACCCCCAAAAGGAATCCTCCTATTTCTTTGAACACGTCAACGGCACTGGGCCTTTCATGCTGGAAAGATGGGACAAGAAAAACAAGGAGATCGTTCTACTCCGGAACGAGAACTACTGGCAGGCACCTGCCCAACTGAAGAGGGTCATTATCAGAGGGGTGAACGAATTTACCACGCGAAAGCTGATGCTGAGTGCGGGCGATGCCGACACCATATCCGTGGAGCGCTCACAGTTGTCACAGCTTCGTGGTCTTCCCGGCATAGACATCATTGATGACTTGCCCACCATCACGATGTCTCCCGTGGTCTTTTTTACCTTCCACATCAACCCTGTAGGAAATCCCCATATTGGTTCCGGGAAACTGGATGGAGAAGGCATTCCACCTGACTTTTTCTCCGATGTCGATGTGAGAAAAGGCTTTGCCTATGCTCTGGATTATGAGGCCTTTATTCGGGACGTCAACCAGGGAAAGGGAACCCAGGCCACCGGCTCCATTCCCAAGACTCTACCGGGCCACGACCCCGATGCTCCCCACTACAACCATGACTTAAAGAGAGCGGAAGAGCATTTCAAACAGGCCTGGGGAGGACAGGTCTGGGAAAAAGGGTTTCACTTCACTCTCACCTACAACGAGGGAAACACAACCCGGCAGACCTTGTGCCAGATTCTAAAGGTCAATGTGGAAAGACTGAATCCGAGATTCAAGATTGACCTTAGACCGGTTCAGTGGTCCACCTATCTCAGTGCTTCCCAGAAGAAGATTCTGCCGATGTTCACACTCGGCTGGTCTGCTGATTTTCCCGATGCTCACAACTTTGTCTTTCCCTTTCTCCATTCCCGGGGAAATTATCCCGCCCAGCAGGGCTACAAGAACCCGGAAATTGACCGGCTCATCGAGCAGGCGATCGCAGAAACAGACCTGGAAATAAGGAAAGAACTCTACTCTGAAATTCTCGCTTTGGCTTACCAGGACGCACCCCACCTGGTGGTCTTGGACACGGTCGATCTGCGCGTCCAGAGAAAGTGGGTCAAGGGCTGGTATCACAATCCCGTATTACCTGACTCTGCCGGAGGCGGCGA
>JAZFTY010000450.1:0-18397 GCA_036446935.1 Acidobacteriota bacterium
GATTGTCAGCATGGATGACCGGAGCAACGTCCCCAATACCCCGGGAAATATCTTTGAAGCGATGGCCATCAAGGGGAAAAGGATCATGGCCCTGGGGACCCAGGAGCAAATGCAGAGACTGGCCGGGTCCAGAACCCAGACCGTAGACATGGGCCAAAGGACCGTCATCCCAGGCTTGATTCAAACTCACTACCACCTTTTCATGAGTGCCGCCAGAACATATGGCCCTCAGTTCGGGCTGACCGATCCCAGTGTCAAGCTGACCGTGGTAGCGGAAACCACGCCCGAGGCCACCGCCAAGAGGATCCGGGACGTGATCACCAACGCCATTCGAACCCAGAACATTGCCCGGGGACAGTGGATCAGCGTGGTGGTCCAGGAGGGCAAAGAGAATCTTCCAGGCACAAACCGCACCTGGTTTTTTGTTGGAAAACTCAACCGAAGACAGTTGGATGCAGCGACTCCGAACCATCCTGTGATGGTTTGGGGAGGAATTGGTGGATACTTTAACTCAACGGCGATTGAAGAATTCAAGGAGGTGTTCCACGACTGGGAAGACAGCACCAACCTGGAAACCGGTCCGGGATCCGCTCTCAACGGCTATATCGCCGTTCCCGAACAGGGAGCTCTGACCTTTGAATACTGGTGGAAAGACAAGCCCCTATCCGATTTAGCGGAAGTGATGCGACTGCAGGGCTTGGATGTGATCAGAGCCGGTATCACGACCGTAGCCACCCGCCTTTTGTATCCCAGAACCGTGGCTGCCTACAGTCTGTTGAACCGGGAGGGAAAGCTGCCACACCGTCTCGCCTATTACATCGAATCGCAGAGAGGAAACCTTTTCAACCGCAAGACCATCAACGAATTCTATCGAGGGTACGGAGCTCCCTGGACGGACCATGCCAATGGAGGGGAGATGATGTGGCTCAACGGCATGTGCCATGAAATATGGGATTCCACCCAAAACAACCTCTGCATGGGTCCCGATCTGGACGCACCTGACGACATCAAGGCCCGCGAGCGCTGCCCCAATCCAGACCTCAAGGCCTGGGTTGCCATTCG
Source organism: Acidobacteriota bacterium (assembly GCA_036446935.1). GTDB lineage: Bacteria > Acidobacteriota > UBA6911 > RPQK01 > JADFOI01 > JADFOI01. Next base: position 1,063 of record JAZFTY010000450.1, read on the forward strand.
GGCGGGACTCATCAATGGATGGCGGGTAGCGGGGGTTCACGGGACTTCCCCCCACGGGGTGAGACTTTACATCCAGATGCTGGAAGAAGCCATGCGGGAAGCGAATTTCTCTGTCGAGTATGTGAGAGATCTCAGACTGACCCTGGAACACAATCAGGTGTTAGGAAACGTTCCTGACGTCATGGAAGCAATCAAAAAGTACGGCATCATTCTCAATGTCAACACCGGCTATTTGTCCGAGGTACCGAAGCTGATCGAGGATTATGGTGAGGAACTGAGAAAGTATGCCATGCCCGTCAAAACCTGGATCGAGGATGGAATACGGGTGACGTTCGAGGCCCGCGGGACCAATTTCTGGACACCCATCCATACCCTGGTGACCCGGAAGACAGCGACCAGCCCGGTCTACCCAGAGTCGGTTGTTCTGCTTCCTGAAGAGGCGATCGATCGGGTGACAGCACTGAAGATGGCCACCACCTGGGCTTCCGAATATATGCTGGCCGAGGATACCATCGGCACCCTGGAACCGGGAAAGTACGCCGACTTTGCGGTCCTGGACAGAGACTATTTCACCATCCCGGTGGATGATATTCCCAATATGAAGTCGGTCATGACGGGTCTCAACGGCAAGATCGTCTACGACAACAGCTCAGGCCAGGACCGCTTCGCCGAGTAAAACATTGGAGTGAGAAGGGGACAGGCCCCGAAAGGCCTGTCCCTCTTCTCCCCCTTTCCTTCACAGCTCCCGTGCGATCAACCCATGAAACTTTTCCACCTGCTCAGGCGACTGAGGCCGGGTCAGGAAGCTGATCAGAACGAACAAAAACACGTTGACGAAAAACGCGGTGGCGAACCCAGGTAGGATATGGGTAGGGACCGGATAGGGAAGAATGTCCAGCTGCCAGGCAAAGGTTAACCCAATGCCCACAGCAGGAGCAATCAGGGCCGCTTCCGTGGAGGCGCGAGACCAGGTGATTACACCCAACAACGGAGTGAGAAGCTGTACGGTAATGGCACCCGCAAAGATGGCCAGAGGGGTAATCAAGACAGGATTCAGCAGTGCCAGCAGGACGCCTATCGCTGCCATCAGGATGATGAGGGCACGATTGAGTTTCATCTCCTGGGAACTGTCCATCCCCGGCAACATCACGACCTTAAGAAGATCTCGAACAACCGTTGCTGTCAGAGTGTGCATGTAGGTGTCGGTCGTGGATATGATGGCGGCCAGGACAGCCACCAGAAACAAAGCAGCAGGAAAAATCGGCATCACCTTGAAGGCCAGAAGCGAGGATACGAAATCAGGGCTCTCGACCTCGGAGAGAACCGACCGCCCATAGACTCCGATCAGGAAAGTACCCATCACAAATGCCAGCCCCCACAGCACCAACATCAAGGCGCTAATCTTGGCGAAGTCTGCTTTGCTTCGAGCCGAGTACATTCGAATCCACATTGCAGGGGACAAAACGACGGAGCCGACACTCAAACCAATAGCAATGCCGAAGATGTAGGATGGTGTGTAGGCACCCCCGATACCGGGAATGGTGAGGAAACTCTCTTTGATGGCCCCCAGTCCGTCCATGACGCCGGCCAGTCCCCCTGCCGCGCCGATAATCATAAGGCCGTAGGCAATCAGCGAACCCAGAATAAACAGCCCATTGAAGAGATCTAGCCAAGCGATGCCGCGAAGCCCTGCCGATACGACGTGCAGGACGACAATGATGGCAATGATGACGCTTCCCAGCCCGGCAGGAATGACATTTCCCGAAAGGACATTGAGCAGAATCCCTCCCGCCAGAAGCTGGGCCACAATATAGGTGATGTTGTAGAGAATGCTGGCAATGACGGTATAGATTCGAATGGTATCGCTCTGGTAATACTCCCCCAAAAGATCACCGGGCGTGTTGAAGTGATATTTCTTCCCCAGAACCCAGATCCGGGGACCGACATACCACATCAGCATGGCGCAAACGGAATTTCCCGCCAGGATTGAGACCACAAAAGGAGCCCCCACGGAATAGACCGTACCCGGCAGACCCGCCATTCCCACTCCACTGAGAACAGAAGCGAACATGGTAAAGGTCACGACCAGCCATCCCAGGTCTCGGGAAGCCACAATGTAATCGGTAGCCTCCTGGGCGAGTCGTCGCTTGGCCGCCCAGGAGATGAGAAGAAATATGGCAAAGTAGCCGCCCAGGGCGGCCAGAATCAGCGGGTAGTTGGAGAGCACAAGCTCTCGGATTTCAGCGGGAAATGAGTTCATCGATCCTTTCTCAAGATTTTCGGATACTAATCGTAAGTTGTCAGCCGTCCAAACACAACTGTTTCACGAAATGGGGCAGGGGTCTGAGGTAATAATAAAAACCATAATGGGCCTGAATCTCATCTCTCTTTTGGGACTGTTCGTTCTGGCCGGGCTGGCCTGGGTTGTGGGCGGCCTTCAGCGACCGATCGCCTGGCGCACGGTATCGGGTTCCGGGCTGTTGATGCTGGCCCTGGGTACGGTGGTCTTTCTGCTGCCACCCACCCGCCGGCTTCTTTTGATACTGAACGAGGTCGTGGTTGCCCTGTTGGGAGCGAGCCGGGTGGGAGCGGAGTTCCTCTTCGGGCCGCTGGTACTCAATCCGGGCGAGAGCACCGCAGCAGGAGAACCCTCGGTGGGATTTATCCTGGCGGCTCAAGTGCTGCCGGCAGTGATCTTCTTTGCCGCACTGATGGCTGCCTTCTACCACCTGGGACTCATCCAGCCAGTGATTCGCATTTTTGCAAGGTTCTTCAAACAGACGCTCCATCTTTCCGGAGCGGAGGCATTGGCTGGAGCGGCAAACATCTTCGTGGGCATTGAATCGGCCACTACCGTCCTGCCCTATCTGAACGGAATGACTCGCTCCGAGCTTTTAACCCTCCTCACCTGTGCCATGTCCACGGTAGCCTCGACCACCCTGGCCCTCTACGTCTTCTTTCTCACCGACACTTTTCCACAAATCGCCGGACATCTCATCTCGGCCTCGGTTCTTTCCATTCCAGCAGCCGTACTGGTCTCGAAGCTCATCCTTCCGGAGACAGGCCAGCCCCAGACCCTGGGCACCTTGCCACCCATTGCTGAGTCAAAACGCCACGGCAACACCATCGCCGCCCTCAGTGCCGGTTCCTGGGATGGTCTAAAGCTGGCGGCGGGCATCGCTACACTTTTGATAGCCATTCTGGGCATGGTCGGAGTCCTGGACCTGGCCCTGGGAAAGCTGGGCTCGCCACTCGATGAATGGTTGGGCAGACCCCTGAGTCTCGAACTGATTCTGGGCTGGCTCTTTACGCCACTGGCCTGGTTGCTGGGCCTGGCGGGCGCTGATCTTCAGCAGGCCGCCCAGCTTTTGGGCCAACGGATTATTCTCACCGAGGTGGTGGCCTATCAACAGTTGGGCGAGATGGCCTCCACCCAAACTCTCTCCCCCAGGTCCCTGCTGGTGCTCTCCTACGCCCTGTGCGGATTCGCCCATGTGGCCTCGGTGGGAATTTTCGTGGGAGGCATTGCCGCTTTGGTCCCCTCTCGAAGAGATGACCTCGCTTCCTTGGGCTTTCGCGCGCTGGCCGGCTCCACGCTGGCCACGTTAATGACCGGGGCCCTGGCCGGGCTCTTTTATCACGGACAAGAGGGTGTGCTGAGGCTGTAGGCTAGCCCCAAAATCGGATTCGGCACCTGAGGTGCCTCCTACATTCCGGAATTGAAGGTAGGAGGCACCTCAGGTGCCGAACTGTTGGATGTACCTCTCTCCTCCAGCTATCCTTAATTATCCCCTGCCCTCTGGCGTGGCTTTCCAAGATGGGCGACTTCTTCGTCTTTAAAATCGTAGGCTGGACCTACGACCTGTATTCCAAAGTCTTTGGCCAGCGACTCCTGGAGGACGATCATCTTCCCGCCCACCATGGTCATCAAGGGACGGATTTTCAAGATGTCATCCACCGGAATCGTAAAATAGTCGCGATCGATCACCAGCAGGTCCGCGAACTTGCCCAGTTCCAAAGAACCCAGTTCATCCGGTTTGGTCACATACTCCGCTGCCCAACTGGTAAACATCTTCATGGCGTGCACCCGGTCAATTCGCTCTTCCGGCTGCCACACTGTCCCTTCGTGGTTGCGGGTTATGGCCAGCCATTGCTGAAAGAAGGGAGGCTGAAATCCCGATCCACTTCCCTCTCCTCCTCGTCTCAGCGAGCCTCCTCCATAGTGCTGCCCGACCAGTTTCACTCCCGATTCGATATAGGTCTTGAAGGGCAGGATAAAGGGCTCGACGGCAGGGCCGTAGTCTGCGACAAAACCAGGAGCATAGCGCAGGTAGTCGGCTCCACAACTCAAGATGATCCCGTATTTTTTCAAACCTTCCAGAATGTCGGGCTGCTGTCCGATGACATCGCAGTGCTCACCCGTCATGTGCATATCGTGCACCTGCTGGATGGTCCATCCATTGACCTCACGGGCACGATCGATCATCTTTATAAATGAGCGTGCACTTTCGCTGCCGCAAATGTGTACCCCGGCCAGCCGCCATCCGGCTTTCATAGCGTTTTCCAGCGTGTCCCAGGGCAAGTCACCCGGTTTAGGACAGACCTCCCGAGATTTGATATGGGGTGGAGCGGGCACATCGGGTCCCAAACACGATTCGGGATAATTGGAATCCCAGCGCTCGGAAGCTACACCGTCAATCCAGAAGTAATCGTCTCCCAGACCTTGCAGCACTCCGGTGCGCCGGTAGATCTGACGGGTCTGTTCCGGATCTGTGGGCATGCGGTGAATCTCATAGTGGGCAGAGAAGCGAATCGGCATCTGCCCCATGCCTGCCAGTGTGGCATACCCGGTCATGATCTTGGGAAACTGAATGCGGGAGGAAAATGTGGTCACCCCTAAAGAGGCAAACTCCTCGGAGATCACCTTGAGTCCCTGGGCCAGGGTGGCTGGCGGCAGTTGCTCCAAAAAGAGTTCCCAGGTGATCACGCCCATCTCCACGCTTCCCACCCATCCGATGGTGGGGATGTCCTCTCCAATATCGATTCCATGCATGGTCTCCTGCACGGAATCCGAGTAGCCGGGAAGAAACTCATTCAAGACTTCCAAGGCTTTGGAATTGACCCAGCCTCTGGAACCGGGTTGCAGCAAAACCGGATTTTCATTTCCTCCCCACAAATCGAGAGTCCGTTTCTCACTCAGGCGCCGGGTCCAGGACCAGACCCGAAGTTCAATCGGCTCATCAGGATGAGGCTGCACCCTGAGCACCACCCAATCACCGGGATCGGCCTTCTGGACCGCTTCTTTGAGTGCGTCTCGGATGTTGGCCTGGGTTTCTTCAAGCGAGCGCTCGGCCTGTGTCGTCACCATCAGCACCCCTTTGGGGGGGTACTCAAAGCCAAGCCTGTCCAGCAGGCTGGTGACGCGGCCATAGATGTGGCTGTGAGGCTCAATAATGCCGGGTATAAGGGTTCTTCCGTGCAGGTCGAGGACTTTTGTCTCGGGTCCTGCCAGGGGTCTGACCTCTTCACTGGTTCCCAGCTTCATGATCCTTTCCCCTTTGACCGCCAGAGCCTGGTAGACCCTCCCCACCTCGGTCGAGTTGGAGACATCATCCATGCTCACGATCTTTCCATTCACAAAAATCGTGTCCGCGTACCCCGATCGAGCCACTTCTGGTGGCAGTTGAGCCACGGCATGGGGAATCGTCAGGATGAGAAGCAACGCACTTACCAGCCAAAAGTCGATGCCTTTGCGAATAATTCGATGGTATCCCATGATTGAAACCTCCTTATCTTTCAGAAAAAGCCTTGAGAATAACCGTTCTATACCACAGACTAGGGCGATCCGCAAAAACGGGAAAGGATGATCTTCATGTCTTCAAGAGATTGGTTGATAACCGGGGCTTTTCTGCTGGCCTGCCTGAGCGGCTGTAGTGAGGCCTCTTCTGAAGTAGTGGTGCAGCGGCCCACCCTAAGGGCGAACCCTTCGATACGGCCGGTGAATGACCAGCCGCTCCCGGAACCCTATGCCACCAAAAGTACCGGCAACGGGTCCAAGGTTGTTGAGCGTCCCGACGGGGCACAGCTCCTTCTTCCGGAGGGATTCCAGATCGGTGAATACACCCCCGACTTCACCTTCCAGCGCCCCAGGTTTATGGTCCTGGGACCCAGCGGTGAAGTCCTGGTTTCCGATTCTCACGATGAGGGCACCGTTTACGTCTTGCAGGATACGGACCAGGATGGGGTCGCGGACAAGCGAAGCAGCCTGATCGAGGCGATGTACCGGCCCTATGGCATCGCTTTCTGGCAGGACTATGTGTATGTGGCAGGCACCTACGAAATCAAGCGATGGAAATACAACCCCTCCTCCATGACGGTCTCCGGCCCGGGTGAGACCGTTGTCTCCTGGCCGGAATTTACCGGAAGCCATTGGACACGAACCCTCATATTCAATCAGGCGGGCACGAAAATGTTTGTCAGCATCGGATCCGCATCGAATGTAGATGCTGGTGGGGATCCCCGTCGGGCTGCGATCAATGTTTACAATCCTGACGGTACGGGACATGAGCTTTATGCAGAGGGTCTACGCAATGCGGTGGGCATGGATTTTTATCCCGGCACCCAGCAAATTTGGGTCTCGGTTCAGGAACGCGATGCACTGGGTGACGACCTGGTTCCCGATTTTTTCACCTCGGTGAACGAAGGCGAATTCTTTGGATGGCCTTACGCCTATATCGGCCCCCATGAAGATCCCCGGCGCCAGGGAGAAAGACCTGAGTTGGTGGAAATAACCCGTTATCCGGATGTTCTCTTCCCCTCCCACTGCGGGATGCTGGACATCGAGTTTTACACGGCCTCCTCCTTTCCGGAGAAATACCAGGGAGGAGCGTTTCTGGCCTGCCACGGATCCTGGAACCGCTCCCTAAGGATTGGGTACAGGGTTGATTTCGTTCCTTTCAAAGACGGTCAACCTACTTCGGGACCCGAGGAATTTATCAGCGGCTGGATGTTGGACCCCGGGAAAAAAGAGGTCTGGGGTCGACCGGTCGGGATCCTACAACTCCCCGACGGTTCACTTCTGATCTCGGATGATGGCGGAAAAAAAATCTGGCGGGTTTCCTACATGCCCTGACCGGGCGACCTCAGGATCACAGGCTGTCAGTTAATGGCACATTCTCCCCCGAACGGAATGACACAAACCTTTTGAATAGCGCTGGTCACCACCCGGTTACCAAACTCCAGATGAAGGCCGCAAGCGGCCACAATATCCAACTTGATGGCACTGCCACCCCAGGTGCAGCCGGTGATGGTCGTCCTCAGAGGGGAGAGACCCTCGTTATCAAACCATCCACCCGAAATAGAATAGCGATCGCCTTCGAGCACACGGATGGAGTAGGTGGAGTTCAGGGTGGTCACCACCACCCAGTCTCCGGAATCAAGCTCCTCTTTGCGAACTTCCTTCAGCCGTCCTGCCTGCTGGGTGATGTTTGCAAGAGTGCGATCCAAACCGGCCACTTTCTTAGTACTCCCTTGGGTTAGATATTCACATGCTCCAGGGCGAAATACAATGGGTTAATCCTCCGCGTAGGGTGGATAGATGATCTGGCCCGACTCTTTATCGAACTCAGGAATCCAGTCTTCCCTGAGCAACTCGTCAGGATTTCCATACTTGGCGGCCACTCTTCGCACTTCCGGATCGTCCAGGACCGTCAAGCGACCATTCTCCACCAGCTTGGTGCCATCCACTTCACAGCTCATGTAATAAAAGAAATCGATATCGCGATGGTTCACGGCAAGGGTCGGGTCTTCATCGTTGACCAGGTTGTGGCGGTCAGTCCCAAAGGCCAATTGGAGCATGCCGGAGCGGCGGCGTATCGGTCCCGCAGGGCCGACTTTGGGATTGATCCCCATAGCGATTTCTTCCAACCATCCCACCCCGGGTCCCGGATAGTAGCCGGGGTACTGAACGTTCTTAAAACGCTCCAGAGCTTCCCTGATGTTCTCACCCACTGCTCCACCGCCTTCGACACGTGTCACCTGGCCACCCTCAAAGTATATCTTGATCCCCTGGGGGATATAGCCGGCCTGCTGGCTCACCATCACGCCGTGGGCATCGGGTATGCGATTCAGCTGGGGCTCGAGCTGCACACTGGCGTCGTTGGCAATGGGTCGCTCCAGAGACATTTTGCCGTAAGTCGACATTCCGCGGGTTGCTTTCAGGCGTTCCAGATTGGTCTCGTCAATCGTAAAGCTGATGTCCGTTCCTCGAGGATCGGTAATGCGGAACTTCCTGCCATTGACCAGAGTGTTCCAGGTCTTCATGGAGATCAGTTTCAGGAGCTCATCCGGGTAGCTCACCGAAGGAGAAGCCAACTGCTCGGCCCTGGAAAAGTCCAGCCGGGCAGATCGGACCGTTCGATTCCTGCCAATTTTCCCGTATTGGGTTCCCCGTCCCGCAAAACCCAACACCATGTCGTAGTCCTCAACCATTCGGGCAAGCCAGTCGGGAACAGCGCGAGACACGATGCCGCGATAGGCTAGATGACGGCTTGGATCAAAGCGCTCATAGTCAAATTCTTCACGTCCCATTCGCCTGGTCAACGCTGCCACGTCCCTGGCGATCACATCGGTGGTGACCCCCATTTCCTGTGCTGCCACAACCAAGGCCTGAACCACCAAGGGTTCGATTCCGCTGGCCACAATGAGTAGTTTCTCTCCCTCTTTCAGACCCAGCCCATAGTGGGCTCCAACCAACCAGCTATAGGGACGACGCACCAGGATGCGCGCGTTGGGAAGCACCTGCTCCAGCCGGGTGATGCGAACCCTCTTGGGCGCACGAGGAGCGGGTAAGTCAGAGCTTCGCTGGGCAGCGAGTTCTGTACTGCAGAGCACGGAACTCAGGAGAACACACGCAATCCAGGCAAACGATCTTTTCATCACAAAACCTCCCCTTCAAGAGTTTAGCGAGGACAGAGTTGCCGCGCAGTGGGCGAGATTGTACCACATGGCTAATGTACCGTCGTGCTGTGGTGCCGGTCGTGCTGTGGTGCGGTGGTGCGGTCGTACGGTGGTTACTTCGTGCCCGTTCCAGGTTCCCGATCAGGTTTGGAATTTAGAATTCGTTTTGAATTTGGAATTTGTGATTTGTTTGGGATTTGGGATTTTGAATTTGGAATTTCCGCTGACCGCTTACGGCGGTCAGCGGTCCCAACTAGAACGGCTTGAAGTTGGCGAGATAGGCGGCAAAACCAGCCAGCAGCAACGCCCCCCCCCACAGAACTTTGCCCGATTGTGGAAGTCGTTTGGCAAGAACCATCATGACCGCAAAAAGAAGCCAAATCCCTATCTTGACCAGGATCCATCCCGGCCAGCCCAGTTGCAGCATGCCCAACAGACCGAATCCTCCAATAAACACCACCACCAATCCGATGCCGTTGGTCATGGCTGCAAGTTTTCTCCATTGGGAGTCCTCTACAACGCCAAGGACGATCAATCCGCCTAAAGACATCAGAACCATAAAGACCCCAAAGAGGTGAAGGATCATGAAGAAAGCATAGGACATCGTTGGCTCCTTTCCCGTATCTACGGTACTGAGGATAACCGATGAAGAATGGGAGTCAAATGATCAATCGTACTCCGCCGAGTTCAGCCAACCCGTAGAGGAAGTGATCTCCCGGCGACCCGATGAACATAAAATTGGTGGGGATCTTCCATTGCTCGGAGAGTTCTTGAATCAATTCCGGCCCAAATTTTCCTTCCAAAATAAGAAACTCGATTTCAAGGTCGGGATAGGTCCTGTCCAGAAACTTGAGATCGTCCTTGATTTTCTGGCTCACCTCGCTCTGATCCCTGACCACCGTCACGATCCTGATCCGATTGGAGTGCTCGTTTCGCCGCACGTACAGAACCGCTCGATTCAAGTTGGCGATATTGTCTCCCCGCGTGAAGAAAACCACTTGCTGAGAGTTGATCTGATCGATCTTGCGACGAATTCCACGTGAAATCTGAGAGGTGGCCTTCCCTACGCTCTCACTCAAGGCCCGGATCAGGAACAAACACGCCTTCAGAATCCCAATTCTTCCCAACATGATGGCCACCACCAGCAGCGTTGGAATGAAGTACTCCATAAACACACCCAGGTAGGTAGGATCGATGAGAATATTTCCGGCCAGCCCGCCCAATGTCAAAGAAATGGCAAGAATAAGCGCCGGCCAGGAAGCGTGTTCGGGGCGACGCAGACGTCCGCGATTCACCTTTAAAAGAATGTTGCCCACTCCGAAGAGAATCATCACCGACAAAAAGGAGATGGTATAGACCCCGGCCAGCGCACTCAACTCTCCTCGGGTGATCAAAAGGACCGAGACCCCCAGCATGAAGAAGGCAATGATGATGCGATGGGGTGTCTGAAAACGGCTGAGTTTAAGGAAAAACTGGGGCAAACAGCGATCCAGTGTCATTCGCCTCACCAGTCCAGTGACCCCAACAAAGGAAGTTAAAACGGCCCCGCTCAGCACCAGGGCGGCATCCACCGAGATCAACAACGACAACCAGTTGCCCCCCGAAAGGGCACCCAGATGAGCCAGCAGCGCTTCCTGATGATCGGCAACCTCGGGAATCGGGATCAGTGCCAGGGCCAGAAAGACCATGGCCGGGTTGAGGACACTCACGGCAATCCACATGTTGCGCAGGGTTTTTGTGAAGACCCCTTCGGCCTGCTCCTCAACAAAATTTGCCGAGCTCTCAAAGCCTGAAATCCCCAGCATAGCCGCCGCGAAACCGAAAAAGATTGCCGAGACCAGTCCGTGCTCTGTAGGAAGTGCGAAGTTGGCCCAGAGCGTGTCCAGGCCGTTGAAGGCGACGAACAAGATTCCTGTGACAATGAGGAGGGCCATCGTGCTCAGATGGGTGATAAAGATGACGACGGCCACCTGCGACACCTCTCGGATTCCCACGATGGTCAGCATCATAAAGACAGCCAGAAGCACGATGGTCCCGGGTATCACAGGGAGGCCGTGCCAAAGGTTGTGAGTGTAGTGCATGGCTTCACTGGCCGAGATCACTGCCGTAGCCATGTAGGAAAGCAGAGTCAGACAGGCGGCCATGGAGGCCAGCGACTTGTTGGTGGTGTTCAACAAGGCGTTGTAGGCTCCCCCGTTCAGGGGCAGTGCTCCCACCACCTCAGCATAGATTTTTCGGTAAAGGAAAAGGACTCCGGCCACTATCAGCACCGCAACCCACGCCCACTGACCGGCCTGGATGATAGCTAGAGCGGAGACGTACAGGCAGGAGGAGGTAATGTCGTTTCCACAGATGGCGGTGGCCGGAAGTTGGGTCAACCCGCCCTGTTTGTGCTCGGTCGCGCTTTCTTTCATCAGGTCTTCACTAGCTTTATCACTTCCACCGCGGCGGAGCGAAACCAACAAATTACATTCTAACAAGTTGCTAGCTCGTGCTGTTGCTCGCCTCTATAATGCAGGGTGTCAAAGCACAGTGCTTCGTTGCACGAACTAACCTATGCGCCTGGACGGTTTTCGACCCGAGTATTTGGATTTTCAAAGAGGCATCCGGGTGGGTCATCTGGAACCTCACCAACGGATCACTCAGATTCTCAAGCACACCCTCCAGGACCGCTACCAGGAAGACTTTGTCATCGACCGTTGGGGAAGAGGCGTTTACTGGCAGTGGATCTGCTTTTTACCCAAAGCCAATCGCATCGCCAAGCCTCTGTCCGGCAGCCATAATTTCAGCTGTTCCAAATTCTTCATCAAGGTGGACCGCAACGACTCGATCTTCAAGTCGGGACTTCATGTGGAACGTGGACTGGGAAACAGTTCGAAAGACCGCCCCGCTTTCCAGTTGCAGGAAGATTGGGACTGGCATCGATTGATCAAAGGTTTGAGGGGGAACCGGTCGAGACTCTACCGGGCCCTTCGGCGGCTGGTCCTGGAGGACCGTTTCCACATTCACGCGGGCACCCGGGAAAAGTATACCCGCTATTCGCACCTGAACTTCCCCAGCGCGGCTGAGTTGAGGCGGACCCTGACCGAGTATACGGATCAGGAGTGGGTGGTTTTCCAGCTCTACTATCCCATGGCGCCCGATGAGGTTAAAGGCTCGACGGGCTCGGACTTGATCGAAGCCATATTGGCCGTCTTGCAGGAAGTGGTGCCGGTGATGAACCTCTGTATGCAGGTGCCCCTGCCGGAACCGTGAGGGGCAGACGATTCAGACGCTTGTCCACTCCAGCGGAGTATCGCACAGCGCTTGGGGCCCATCCTTGCTGATCCAGATGGTGTCCCCCAGCATAACACCGACGTCGGGTCTCCATTTCGGCTCGAAGACGTCGATGTTGGTACCGAAGACCATATTCTCCTGAAGCTCCATGGAGAGAAATCCCGCTCCTGCCAGGCCCTCGTGGTCGGACTCTGAGGAATAAACACAGCTGGGGAATTCAGGGGAAGACATGCCGTGCCCATGGATTCCACACTCGATATAATCCATCCCCGCCCTCTTGACCGGAGCTCGAAAGGCGTCGACGACCTGGCGCAGCGTCTTGCCCGGCCGCATGCTGTCCACCCCCTCCTGGAAGACCTCCACACAGACCTTGTGAATGTCCAGAACCGTGGGGGGAGGCTCTCCCACTGAGATGGTTTGTTCGATGCCCACCAGATACCCCCCATAATTGGCATGGAATTCGGTCATCACCAGATCCCCCTTCTTCAGGATCCGGTCCACGGGGCTGTTGGGAGCCTCATGACCATGCAGGAGATGCTGCTGCTCGGAGTCCACGGCAGACCCAGTCGTAAAGAGGTTCATGGCATAATCTTCACCCCCGTTGACGACCAACTCCCGCATCATGTCGCCATAGACCACACGCTCATTGACTCCTTCTCTTGAAGAAGCAATCATCCGCTCCAGCATCTTGAGACCGATCTTGCCTGCTTTCTTTAGAAACTCGATCTCCACCGGCCTCTTGATCATACGAATCTTCTCCAAGATCTCAGTGGCATCCAGGAAACGGGCTCTGGGCATGGCATCCTGAATCTTCTTGAAGGGCCAGTAAGGCAAAGAATGGTGACTCAAGGCTCCCACATGATCCACGACACCGATATTTGCTCCCGAGAGCCCCATCGAGTTCATAGCCTCCACAATGGGGTCAATTCCCGTCATCGGCTCAATATCATCCACCCAGTCCTGCACCGAAGCGAACCAGTTGTAGGGCTGGAAATGATGGGGATTACTGGTAAAACACTTGGGATTCCCTTCCATCGGAAAAATCGCCACTCCCTCTCTACATCCCATGTGAGTGACGTATCTGAGGTTGGCCAGGCCCACACCCCAGGAACGGTTGCTTCCCCAGACAAACAGCGCGTCCAGATCGTCTTCCTGCATGGCCTTCCGAATCTGTAGCCAGCGATGGTCTCTCTCTTCTACAGGCACACGCGGTAAGTTTACTGTTGGCATGAATTTACTCTCCTTCTATTCAGTCTGTTTACCCTTCATACGAGTTCTGCCACGATTCTGGCACCTCCATTTTTAAGGTGCCGGCCAGGGAAAAACGTAGTCGGCAATGACATAGGCCACAAAGGTGGCCATCAAGATCCCCGTGAGAGCCAGGATCATCCCCTTCTTGAACATGGTTAGAATTCGGACGTAGCCGCTGCCAAAAACAATCGCCGTGGCAGGGGTTGAGCAGGGGAGGATTACGGACATGGAAGCGGCCATGGCCGCCGCCATCACGGCCGCTATGGGATTCAAGGTGGAACCTGGCGCGGAGCCGATGGAAATAACAATAGGAGCCACGATGCTGATGGCCGCGTTATTGGAGATGAAGCTGGTCATAACTACCATGAACACAACCACTACGAAGAGGGGAATAAAGGGAGAGGTTCCAGGACCGGCGACACCCCCCAGAGCAGACCCAAAGAAGTTGCCCAAACCGACCGTAGGATCGGCAAGAGCACTTCCAATTCCCAGAGCTCCCGCAATCAGTGCCAGGGTTCCCCACTCAACCCCTTCGGCCGCCTGATTCCAGGTCAGAGGGAATTTCTTCTTCTTCCAATCGATTGGAATCAGAAACATCGATGCGGCAACAAGAAGTGCCACCACCGCAACATTCTGCCCCCCAAAGTGGGCCCGAATCCAGACGCTCACGGAATGAGTGTTGCCTAACAGGACATTCACAAGATCAGGAGTCAGCCAGAGAGTGATCGCGGTTCCCATCCCCAAGCCGGCAATTTTCTCTCCCCGGGTCATGGGACCCTGTTCTTCACGTGCTTTTCGGATAATCTCGGGATCGATATTGATCTTTCCGAACTCGTCCTTCAGAGTGAATCGGATCACGGTCAACATGACCAGGATCCCTAAGACTGCCATGGGAAGGCCGACCACCACCCAGCGAGCAAAGCCGATTTGATAATCCAGGGAGTCACTGACCAGGCCGATTCCTATGAGATTAGGGGGAGAACCCGCCGGAGTGATCATGCCGCCATACAGAGCCGCCCAGGCGACGGACAGAATCAACATCTCGCCATAGCGACTTCCCGGTGAAATCTTCAAGGCTTTGAGAAGACCCATTCCGATGGCCATAAAGATGACCGTCGAGACCGTATCAGAGGCGATCGAGCTCAGCATCGCCACGGCTACCAGAAACATGACCATCAGCCGCCAGGAATTACCCCCAATAAAGTCAAAAGAGATCATCCGATAGGCAAACCTGCGGTTGAGCCCACTGACCGTCATGGCGTGGGCGATCATAAAGGCGCCCAGCAAGAAGAGGATTACCCAGTGCCCCATGGAGGAAAAAGCCCGGGTAACAGGAAAAACACCGCACATTGCCAGCAATGCAAGACCCAAGAGGCCGGACATCGGGATGGGAATCGCTTCAGTGATCCACCAGATCACCACCCAGGTAAAAATCCCCAGAGTCCTCATCCCCAAGGAGGTGACATCCGGAAGGGGCGGCAACAGGAAGGCAATCACCAGGAAGGCAAGGGGTCCCAGTCCCACTCCAATGCTCCGCCTTGCCTCCTCAAACCGAATTTCAGCAGGCGTCAGTTGCTGCTTGATATCTTCTAGATCCTGCCAACCCATGTTTTTCTCCTCTGTGCCCGAGTTGAAAGAATTCACTCCATGCAGCGCTTCGTTTTTGACCAAAACGCGCTGGGCGAATGTCTGTGAATCTCATAATTTGGTCAGGTTGTCAATCCTATGGCCGATCGGCCCGCTCTAGGATAAACTGCACGATGAAACGAGGCACTTCAATGAAAACCAGCACTCAGGTACGTATTCTTTGTCTTCTGGCCATCTTTCTCCAGGCATCGTCCATGGGATTTTCCCAGGCCGTACCTCAAGAGAAGGACTTCGTCTTGGAGGTGGTGGAACGAAATCGAGAAGCCATCGCCCTGCTTGGCGATAACATCTTTTATTTCGCCGAACTGGGGATGCAGGAAATCGAGAGCAGCAAGCTCATGACAGAGATCCTGGAAGAGGAGGGTTTCACCATCGAGAGGGCACTGTCTGGCATGCCCCCCGCATTTATGGCGGTCTATGGTTCCGGTAAACCGGTGATCGCCATTCATACCGAGTTTGATTCTACTCCGGGGAACTCCCAGACTCCCGAGGTCACCGAGCACCGCCCTCTGGTTGAAGGGGCTCCGGGCCATGCCGAAGGACACAACGTCAATGCAGCGGTCATGATCGGTGCAGCCTTCGCCGTCAAGAAAACGATGGAGGAATTCAAGCTGGGTGGAACCCTCAAGATCATCGGGGCCCCCGCGGAGGAACAGCTTCTCAGCCGCCCTTATCTGGTTCGAGACGGCTACTTTGACGACGTCGACATTGTCTTTCACCCTCACATCGGGAGTCGCTTTTCAACCCAGTACGGTCTTCGCCAGTACGCCCTGATTTCCGCAGAGTTCACCTTCAAAGGAGAAAGCGCTCACAGTGCTACGGCTCCCTGGATGGGCCGTGACGCGCTGGATGCCGTGGAGCTTATGGATATCGGATTCGACAAGTTCCGGGAGCACCTCGAGCCGACTCACCGAAGCCACCGCGTCATCACCTCGGGAGGAGTCCAACCCAATGTGATCCCGGATAAGGCGACCATCTGGTGGTTCTTTCGCGAGTCTACCGCCGAGAAGGTCAGCGTCATTTTTGAAAGAGCTAAAATCATTGCCCAGGGCGCAGCTCTTATGACGGGAACAAGCTACTCGGTCAACATCGTCAGTGCCGTTTGGCCCACCCGTGCCAACCAAACGGCGGCCGAGGTCATCCACAGGAACATTGAGTGGGTGGGAATGCCGGAGTGGAACAGCCAGGAACAGGCCCTTGCCAAAGAGCTCCAGACCAACCGTGACGTGGAACCCATAGGATTGGTGAACCAGGTGAGCAGTCTGCGAGGAGCGACTGCACAGAGCACCTCTGCCAACGATTCAGGTGACCTGACCTGGTTGGTGCCGACGGGTCGGATTACCTTTCCTTCCAACATCCCGGGCATCGCCGCCCACCATTGGGCCGCGGGCGTAGCACCGGCCACCTCAATCGCCCACAAGGGGGCGGTGGCTGGGGCCAAGGCTTTGGCGGCTTCACTGGTCGATTTTCTGATCGACCCACAACTGCTGGCCAAAGCAAAAGAGACCTTCAGGGAGGAGATCGCGGGTGTGCAGTTCAAGTCGCTTTTACCCCCCGATCAGCGGCCTCCGTTGGATATCAATAAAGAACTCATGGATCGTTTTCGTCCTCTCATGCGGAAGGACTATCTGAACGAGAAACCCCATTTTCAGTGAGGCTCAGTTGCGGCAACATGCGAGCCTCCAGAACATCGAACTTGATCTCCTGGTAGCTGAGCCGATCGCAGGCGTAGGCCACAAACGAGCCCAGCATGGCCGCGGCCACAAACATATTGGTGATCAAAAACTGAGGCGCTGAGGCGGCTTGCTGTCCACAGTCCATTTCAGTGGGCATTCTTCCCTGGGGATGAGCGATCTCCGGGTGGAACCGGGTGATCGGAACAGTCAAATCCTTTCCCCCCTGTCTGATAGCAATTTGTACGTTGCCGTAGGTCCCCAGCTCCTCCGGGGGATTGACGGCCTCATTCCCTCCATTGATCAGGACCACATCGGAGAGCCTCTGGCAATGATCAGACACCAGCTTTCGGGTCGGATGGTTGTCGCAACACAAGAGTATGAGATCTCCCTCACCAATGAGCTCTCCGACATTATCTTCGGACACATACTTGGGCACGGCCACGATAGCAACAGTGCCCGAGTCCAGAAGTCCAACCGTCTCAGCAGCCTTGACCTCAGCCTTGTTACCCAGGTTGTGAAAGGCCATC
>JAZFTY010000451.1:0-3280 GCA_036446935.1 Acidobacteriota bacterium
CGATCGGGCTCCCTTTGGACCAATAACTGATAGCCTTCTTTTACCCTGCGATGAAAGTCCAGGTCCTCGGCCTCGAACCGTCCCCAAGTCTCGCTGTTTTCTTTCTGATTCCTCGCTCTCGCCCGCTTGAGGCCAACTTCCACCTCCAGGTCCAGAACCAGGGTCAGATCGGGAATCCGTAGTGCCAGAATTTTGGCCAATTGATCGACCATTGGGAAACCGAGGCCACGCGCATGCCCTTGATAGGCCAGAGTGGCGTCATGATAACGGTCGCAAAAGACATGAAGGTCCTGGGTCAGGCTGGGCTCGATGACTTCCTTGAGGTGCTGATAGCGATCGGCCAGGTAGAGCAGTAATTCGGCCGTGGGTTCGCGTTGGGCACCCTCTCGTTGCAAAAGAATCTGACGAACCTCCTTGCCAAAGGGCGTCCCTCCGGGCTGTTGTGTGATCAGGAAACGAACTTTGCGCTTTTTCAGCTCCTCTTCCAGCAGATGCAATTGCACGCTCTTACCCGAGCCTTCGATCCCTTCCAATGTGATGAACTTTCCAGGCATTTCTGAGTGCATCATCCTACCACAGGTAAGTTATACTGACGCTCATGGTTGATATCGCCTCCCATCTTGAGCGGCTGAGCGGGGAAATCGAATCCATCTCCCTGGGTTGCGGCCGCGATCCTGCGGAGATTCGCCTTCTGGCGGTGTCCAAGACCTTCTCTGCAGATTGCGTCAAAGAGGCCCACCAATGGGGACAGACATTGTTTGGGGAAAACCGCATTCAGGAAGCCGAAGAAAAGATTCCCTCCGTCGATCTCAGTGGCTTGGAGTGGCACTTCATCGGGCCCCTTCAGTCCAACAAGGTCAGGCGTGCGGCTCAACTCTTCGACGTGATCCAAACCCTGGACCGGCCCAAGATCGTCCGTAGGCTCAATGCGTGTGCCGAGGAGATGGGAAAGATCGTAGGGGTGTTTGTTGAAGTGAAGCTTGGAGTAGAGCCTCAAAAACACGGCCTCCTTCCTCAAGATATTCCGGGTATGGTGGAGCTGGTGGATTCGATGCCCGGGCTTCAGCTGCAGGGCCTGATGGCCATACCTCCCTACCAGGAAGAGGCGGAAGGCTCGCGCCCCTATTTTCGGCAGATGGCCGACTTGTTGGCCGAGATCAACAGAAGTCGCCAACAACCCTTGAAGGAACTGTCCATGGGAATGAGTCATGACTACCGGATCGCCATCGAAGAAGGGGCGACCCTGTTGCGTATCGGAACGTCCATCTTTGGGCCGAGATCTGCCTCCTCAGTAGGTCGGTTGTGAGACATGCCGGTGAACGAGGATGAAGTCAAGATCCGTGAAAAAGCTGGAATGCTCCTGCTTTCCGTCCGCGTCCAGCCAGGAGCGACCAACGACCAAATCGTCGGTTCCTACAATGGAGCGCTGAAGATTCGAATAACTGCCCCCGCCCAGAGAAACCGTGCCAATCGACACCTCCTGGAGTTTTTGGCCACCACCCTGAATGTACCTGCCAAGAATCTCTCCCTGAGCCGAGGACGGTCTTCTCGGAACAAAACGGTTGAAATCCAAGGTCTTTCCAGGGAAGAACTCACCGTCTTACTGAGGAGCCTGTCCGAGTAATGAGTGGTGCCGCCGTAACGCGATCCCCCCTAGCCGGGAGTATGCATAGGTTCTCGTCACGAAGCGACGAAAGCGCCGACCTGACAAGGGCGGGGGGGGCACCCGCTTGCGGGTCGGGCACCGCAGGCGTGCTGTCCTGCACTCGAAAGCACGACCACACGAAAGCACGAACACCAGGAGCGGTTACCTTCCCAGACTCAAAAGATTAGCCAGAATCCGATAGGCTCCCGGCACGCCGGCGGGCAGTTGTCGCCACAGTCCGAGACCGACGTAGATCCATCGGCCCTGGCCGAATTCGGCCTCTACAAGGGAACCCAGCTTGATCCCTTGATTGTAGGCAAAGGTGTCGTGGGTGAGGATGAGGTCGCGATAATTCGAATCCTTCTTACCCATGAAGTACAGCCCGCGTTCCTGAACCCAGTTCTCCCAATCGCTGGCGGTGATCCGATTGGGGGTATTGAAAACGGGGTGGTCCACTTCTTCGATGGGAGCGTTTTCATCCGTCACTCGCCCGCTTCCCACCTGGGCAGGGTAAGGGGCGTAGGGGCTGTCCCTCATCTGCCGCCGGCCGTCAGGTCCTTCTACAACTTCGTTGAACTCGTATTTATTGTATTGAACGATCATGGTCCCGCCCTCCTTGACCCAATCCAGAAGGCGGCTGTTATAAGCTTTCAAATCTTCCCGATTGAGGTAGGCCCTCACACCGGTGACGATGACATCGTACTGTTGAAGATCCCCGAATGCCAGATCATCCTCGCTCAGGAACTTGAAGTCCACGCCCAGCTGCTGGAGGGCTTCTGGAACCCTGTCGCCAACACCCATGATGTAAGCAATGCTCAAATCGGATCGGACCTTGACGTCCAGCGTTTTCACCTGAATGGTAGACGGGGTATACCAAAGGCGGCGCTGGATATGGTGGTAGTCAATCACCTGATATCCCTGCTGAAAGGTTTGGCCCTGGAAGTAGCCGACGGCACGTATTTCAAACTCACCGGTCGAGATGCCAGGCGGGGCAGTGACGACAAACTTGGTGGTGATGGATTGTGCTTCGTGAGTGAAGGACACCGGGGCCTCCCGGGGCACAACCTCCCATCCTGGCGGGACCTCCAGTTCGATTCTGCCGCTGTGGGGCTCCGGGTTATTGTTCAAGGCGATGACCCGCACTTCACGACCCTGGCTGGCCTGATCCAGAGGAATGATGCTAATCCCGGGGTGAGCGGTCAGGGAAACGGCGGGCACGACCATGAGCTCATGTCGCTGCTCGCCGCCTACCCAGGGCCCCGCGTAACGATAGCGGGCAGCGGACTGGAGTGTGGATGCGGTCCCGTTGCTCTCATAGGCCACTGTGACGCCGACGGCAGGGGGGCTCCAGGGCGCCGTCGGATCTTCCTGGTTCAGGACCTCATAGCGATCCAGGTTGGGATTTCTCCGCCAGTAGGGCTGTGTCAATTCGGCTCCCTGCGGTACCCGAACATTAAAACTGTGACTCACAACGCCTGCGGGAGGAATTTGCTGAGAGGTTTCCTGGGTGCTTTCAATCACCCAGCCGGGAGGCGCATCGATGTGGATAGCTTGGACATCGATAGGATCGGGTCCCCCGTTGGCGAGGGTGGCTACCAGTTCAAATTGTTGTCCGGGAATGACCATCCCATCATC
>JAZFTY010000452.1:0-3370 GCA_036446935.1 Acidobacteriota bacterium
TTCGAGGCAGCTTGCAAAACCAGTTTCTGAGGTTTGCTTCAAAGGGGAATGAATCGACTTTCGCGGTCGCCTTTTGATAAACTACTCTCCCTCGGCGGCACCCGTCACTTGATCCGCTGTAACCCAGCGAGCATTCGGATCGCTGTGCAAGGACTATTCAGTGGTCAGTCGTTTGATTTTGCTATGAGCTAAGGGAGTTTATGTTATGAAGAGTGGTATTCACCCCCAATATGAGTTGGTATCCGTGCGCTGCGCCTGCGGCAATCAGTGGGAAACACGCTCCACAATGTCTGGAGAAGTCCGTCTGGATATTTGCTCCGAATGTCATCCGTTTTTCACCGGCAAGCAGAAACTGGTTGACACCGCGGGAAGGGTCGAACGGTTCCGCAAAAAATACGCAAAGGGAAAGTCAAGGCGTCCAACCGGCTAATCTCCTCTCCTCATGTTTCAGAAACTTCAAGCACTTGAGGAAGAATATGAAAATCTCTCGCAAAAGCTGGGAGACGCGGACCTGATTGCAGTCCCGGAGCAGTATCGTAAAACGGCCAAGGCCCATGCAGAGCTTCAGGAGATCGTTGACAAATTCCGCGAGTACAAGTCAATCTCACAAGAGATCACTGGGACCCAAAGGCTTCTGGAAGAAGAACAGGATGAGGAACTTCTCGAGATGGCTCGCCAGGAATCTCAGCAGCTGGAGGAGCAAAAGACGAGTTGCGAAGAGGAGCTCAAGGGGCTTCTTCTTCCCAAGGATCCCAACGACGCCAAGAACGTTATCCTGGAAATCAGGGCCGGCACGGGAGGAAATGAAGCCAGTCTTTTTGCTCAGGGTATCTTCCGGATGTATTCGCGATACGCCGAGCGCAACAATTGGACCGTCGAGGTGCTTTCGGTCCATCACTCCTCGGTAGGTGGATTCAAGGAAGTGATCGCCATGATCGCGGGGAAAAACGTCTACAGCCGCCTGAAGTACGAAAGCGGCGTTCACCGGGTGCAGCGAGTTCCCGAGACCGAAACCCAGGGCCGCCTCCACACCTCTGCCGTCACCGTAGCCGTCTTGCCCGAAGTCGACGAAGTCGATATTCAGGTTGACCCGAAGGAGCTCAAAATTGACACTTACTGCTCCTCGGGACCTGGCGGGCAGTCCGTCAACACGACATACTCGGCAGTGCGCATCACCCACATTCCCACCGGAGAAGTGGTGACCTGCCAGGATGAAAAGTCTCAGATCAAGAACAAAGCCAAGGCGATGAAGGTTCTGCGCTCCAGACTCTACGAAAAAGCGCTTCAGCAGCAACAAGGCGAAATTGCCGAAAAGCGAAGAGCCATGGTTGGAAGCGGAGATCGCAGTGAGAAAATTCGGACCTACAATTATCCACAGAATCGGGTCACAGACCATCGACTCGGCCTGAGCTTGCATCAACTCGCTCTCATCATGGAAGGCAACCTGGATGCGATCGTTGAGGCCTTGATCACCTCCGAGCGGACAGAGCTGTTAGGAAATCAAAAAATCGCCTGATCAGGACAACTCAATAGATAGGACTTTGACGGTTCAAGAGGCTCTCCAGTCTGCAGCCGATTATCTTGCCAAGCGCCGACTCCGATCCCCTCGCCAAGACGCTGACCTTCTGGTTGCCTCCGTTCTGCAGCGCGATCGAACGTTCCTGTACACCCACCCGGAACATCCACTTTCCACTGCAGAGAAGCATCTGTTTCAGCAGTGGTTGATCAAGCGAGGCGAGCACTTTCCACTGCAATATCTTCGGGGTAAACAGGAATTCTATGGCCGTGAATTCTCGGTTCGGCCCGGGGTTTTCATTCCCCGACCCGAAACAGAGCTGGTTTTGGAAGCTGCCTTGGGTGTTCTGCGGGAAAGCCCCGAAGAACACCTGCGGGCAATCGACGTGGGTACGGGATCCGGCTGCATTGGCATCACCCTGGCCTGCGAAGAACCCCGGGTTGTGGTTACGGCAACAGATGTCTCTCCCATTGCCTTAAAGGTGGCCCGCCAGAATGCTCAAAAGCACCGCTGCCTGGACCGCGTTGAATTCCGAGAGGGTCAGACACTGAATCCCGTGAGAGACCGACCCGGTTATTTTCATCTGGTCGTCTCCAACCCTCCTTATGTGAGCCCTGAGGAAAGAAACCGGGTTGACGCCTCCGTAGACAAACATGAACCCCGCGAGGCGGTCTATGCCGGAGAATCGGGGCAACAGGTCTACAAGGAGCTGTTTTCCGAAGCCCACAAAGTTTTGCGGGCTCAGGGGAAATTGGTGGTTGAATTGGGTGAGGGCGCCAGGAAAGGGATTTGCCGACTGGCTCAAAAAAAGGGTTGGGTTCTGGAAGACTCACGAAAAGATCTTGCCCATATCGACCGGTGTGCGATTTTTGGTCGCCTGTCGGATCAGAGACCATGAAAACCTGATCATTATTTGATATGGTTGAGCTCAAGATCCTCTGAGGAGAACCTATGCCGGGTTGTATTTTTTGCAAAATTGCTCAAGGAGAGCTGCAGGCTGACATCATTCGTGAGGACGATCAGGCAGTGGCGTTTCGGGATATCAACTCGCAAGCGCCGACCCATATCCTGATCATTCCCAAGAAACATATCCCGACCCTTGCTGAAGCTTCCGAACAAGAGGGGGGCCTGCTGGGCCATCTCCTCTTGATGGCCCGCCAGGTAGCCGAGGATCAAAACCTCTCCGACGGCTACAGGGTGGTCATTAACAACGGCGTGGCTGCGGGGCAAACAGTCTTTCACATCCACCTTCATTTGATGGGCGGACGAGCCTTCGATTGGCCTCCGGGATAGCCCCATGGTAGCAGTCATCGCCCCGAAAGGAGTTTCGTGGAAAAGCTGATTGAGAGCATGCTGGAGGAACTCGGTGAAGATCCGCAGCGCCAAGGCCTCAGGAAAACACCGGCTCGGGTGGCTGAAACGTTCAAGTTTCTGACCAAGGGTTACTCCGAGAATGTCGATGAGATTCTCAAAGACGCCCTCTTTGATGTCCAGTATGACGAGATGGTGATCATCAGAAATATCGAGGTCTACAGCCTGTGTGAGCACCACCTCCTGCCCTTCTTCGGAAAATGCCATGTGGGTTACCTGCCTACCCGCAAGGTGATTGGCTTGAGTAAAGTGATTCGTCTCGTTGAGCTGTTCTCACGGCGCCTGCAAGTCCAGGAACGCCTCACTCAACAAATCGCCCACACCATCCAGGAGCAGGCGAATCCTCAGGGAGTTGGAGTGATTATTGAGGCCCAGCATCTGTGTATGATGATGCGTGGCGTTGAAAAGCAGAATGTTAAAGTCACGACCTCGACCCTGCTGGGAAAATTTCGGCAGGATCAGCGATCCCGGATGGAGTTCTTG
>JAZFTY010000453.1:0-4097 GCA_036446935.1 Acidobacteriota bacterium
TCTTTTGAAGTTCTTTGCCGAGGACTTGCGCCAGGCGATCAGAGGGCACACACCGGTCAGAATCAACAGAGCCAAACCCAAGGGCAGGTTCACCGTATTAAAGAAGGGCATGGAAACTGTAATCTTTTCGCCCGTTACCCATTCGGAAAGAATGGGGAATACCGTGCCCCAGAAAATAGCAAAGCAGATGGCCACAAACAGTAGGTTGTTGAGTAAAAAGGAAGCTTCACGAGACAAAAAAGAAGTCATCCGTTTCTCACTGTGCAATTCCTTGGACCGATAAACAATCCAAAAAATGCCGAGGGATGTACTGAGGGCTAAAAAGATCACAAAAAACGGTCCTACACTGGACAGTGCAAAGGAATGAACCGATGAGATGACTCCACTTCGAGTGATAAAAGTCCCGAAGATGGAAAGCTCAAAAGCCAGCAAAATCAGCACAAAGTTCCAGATCTTGAGCATCCCTTTCTTTTCCGTGATCATCACCGAGTGCAGGAAAGCCGTAGTGATGAGCCAGGGCATGAATGAAGCATTTTCCACGGGATCCCAAGCCCAGTAGCCTCCCCAACCCAGTTCTTCGTAAGCCCACATCCCTCCCAACGTGACCCCACAGGTGAGAAAGATCCAGGCCACCAAAGTCCAGCGGCGAGCGGTGCGAAGCCAGGAGGTATCGAGTCGTCCACTGATCAAGGCCCCCATAGCCAAGGCAAAGGGGATGGCCAAGCCGACGTAACCCAAAAAGAGTACGGGCGGGTGGATGATCATATAGTAATTCTGCAGCAGCGGATTCAATCCCTGTCCATCTTCCGGTATGAAATTCAAGGTCTCAAAAGGATTGGTGGCAAAATTCAACAGGAGCATGAAAAAGCCAATGGTCCCCAGAAGCACAGCAGCTGCGTAGGGCATCAAATCGCGATTCTTGTGGCGATTCTGAACCGTTACTAGAAAAGAAAAGAAGGACAGCACAAGGGCCCACAGCAAAAGACTCCCCTTTTGCCCGCCCCAAAAGGCCGTGAATTTAAAACGGGTCGGGATATCCGTCGCGCTGTAGCCCGCGACATACTCCACCAGAAACTGGTCGGTCAACAGCAGGTACCAGAGACAGAAAGAAGCCACTCCCAGGATGACGAAGTTGGCGATCAGGCAGTTCTCGGCGCTGCGCACGAGGGGAAGGTTTTTCTGAACCCCTCCCACGATAGCTGCAATCATTCCGAAGGCGCAGACCACGAGAGAGGCAATGAGGCAATAATGACCCAGCTCGATCATCGCTCTTAGTGGCTCACTGCAAAGGTTGTCATCTTTGTGAAGCGGGGCTAGTCACTGTCCCCTCCGATGGGGATGTCTTGGGGATGCTCCGGACCGAGGGCTTCATATTTGGAAGGACATTTTGCCAGAAGAACGTTGGCATGAAACCTTCCCTCCTCAGAGCGATACATTCCTTCAACCAGTACCTCGGCGTTGTCCTTGAAGGTGTCGGGGATGATTCCCTGATAGATCACAGGGAGGGTCTGATCACTTTCCTTTTCAAACACCAGAAACTCGACTTGGGATTGGCTATTGTCCTTTTTAATACTTCCAGCCTGGACATAACCACTGACGCGAATTCCTCGATTGGAAAGCTCCTGCTCCATGTCGAGAGCCTCTGAAACAGTGTAATAGTAGACCATGGAATCGCTGATTCCACTGAACATCAAATAGGAGATGGCTCCCAGCATAATCGTTCCCACTATGATAAATTTCAGACGAGGCATGTGATCGTTCCCTTCTTCCCCAGCAAAGTGAGGACCCTGCAATCTTAGCAGTTATGAAAGCGTTAGAGAAGGGCAAAACCGCCGAATCCGGGGCTAAGCCCGGATTCGGCATAGGTTTTCGTGATGACAACCTATGCTATAACGATTCGACCTGCTTCAGGGACTCTTCAATCAGGGACTGATTATCCTCTTTCGAGAGATTTTTTTTGATCAACTTGGATGCTACCAGGAGGGACAGATCGACAACCTCATTCTTAATGCCAGCGATGGCCTTTTCCGTCTCCACCTGGATCTGCTTCTCGGCATCACGAAGAATCGAATCTGCCTGAACCTTCGCCTCTTGTCTGAGCTCTCCCTTCAGCTTCTCCGCTTCGGAACGACTTTTCGCCAGAATGGACTGAGCTTCCACTCTGGCCTTGGAAAGGATCTCTTTCGATTCCTGCTGAAGTCGCTGCAGCTCGTGTTTTGCCTTCTCCGCATCATCCAAGGACTGCCGGATCATTTCCTCACGTCTGTCCAACAGAGCTAGAAGCGGCTTCCAGGCGAACTTGGCCAACAGGACCAAAAGGACCAGAAAAGTAAGAATCGTCCAGAGAAACAATCCCGGATCTGGCTGGACTAAAGGGTTATCCATAAACGAACTCCGCTCATTGTTGTCTCAACCACTCTTATTTCGTCAAGACTATCAGGAGCACGAACACCTCGGCCAGAATTGCCACACCTTCAAGCAGGAAAAGGGGCAAATTGACGGCAGCGGTAATCTTGTCAGCCGCAGCAGGCTGGCGAGCTATGCTTTCAGCCGCAGCAGCAGTAAAACGACCAATTCCCAATCCAGCTCCAA
The DNA here is from genome assembly GCA_036446935.1 of Acidobacteriota bacterium. Taxonomy (GTDB): domain Bacteria; phylum Acidobacteriota; class UBA6911; order RPQK01; family JADFOI01; genus JADFOI01. Next base: position 2,593 of record JAZFTY010000453.1, read on the forward strand.
TGACAATCATCCCAAGACCCAGTGCCGCACCAAAGTAGTGCAGGTTTTCCATGAAAGGTACCTCCGTTTCGTACGATTAATGATGAACGTTTATGGCCATACCAATAAACACGGCCGTCAACAGGCTAAAGACATACGCCTGTACCAGCACAATGATGATTTCTAACGCGGAGACGCCCACCACCAAGGGCAGGGACACCACCAGACCCACGCCTACACCCGCCAAGACACTCTGAAACATCTCACTGAAAATGAACACAAAGGAGAGGATCGCGAGGATGGCAATGTGTCCCCCCATCATGTTCGCGGCCAACCGCATGGTCAGGGCGAAGGGCTTGACCAGCATCGCCATGACTTCGATAGGGATCAGGAGAAAATAGACTGGCCACGCTAAACCGGGAGGCACCAGATTTTTCCAGTGCTTGATGAAACCGTGGGCTTTCGTTCCAGCCACAATGATAGCAAGAAAGGTGATGATGGCCAGAGCCGCCGTCACATTGTAATTTCCCGTGGCCGTAGCCCCACCGTGGAGCATCCTATTGAGGATCGACTCCTGGTCGGTATGAAGAATAAAGCGATCAACCACGCCCAACACCTCAAATATCGGAATCAACCCAAAGGCGTTCGCCGTCACGATGAAAAAGAAGAAAGTCAGGACCAGGGGTGTCCAGGTATTCACGAATTTCTTTCCCACATTGGGGAGAACGATCGAGTCCCGAATGAACTGCACCACTGCCTCCAGGGCATTCATGAATCCGGCCGGAATCGGACGGTCCTGCTTCAAATACTTTCGGGTAGACCAGGTGATGAGAACAAAGAGGAGGACCGCCACGATCCAAAGCATCAAGACATGCTTGGTCACCGAGAAATTGATGCCCAATACCGTTGGCAGTTCAAAAATGGGATGATCAAGGCTGCTGTTTGCAACGTGCTCAATGATCACCTCTCCGGGATTGAAGCCTACAGATTCGCTCCCTTCATCCGGAATCATCATTGCTTCTCTACCATCCGTTCTCCACCGCCCTGGGCCTACTCTCTGCTCGAAACAGGGCTTGAAAGTATAGTGCTTCGGTTAGATGGAGTCCTATGAAATAGACGGTGAAACTGACCGCAAAGGGCAGGGCCTGAAACGAATAAAAGCCCACAATTACACCGACGTACACCCCATAGAACAACATCTTGCCAAAAAAAGCCTGGGTCATCAGTGAGGTCAGCTTTCGGGGAGCCTTTCGGTAGGTTCTCTCCACCAGTATGAGGGTTCCTATCGCCAACAGCAGCGGACCTAACATTCCCAGGAGAATCTCCACTGCCGCCTGAGGAAACATAAACGAGACAAGTGCCCAGGAGCCTATACAGGAGAAAAGGATGCACACCTGGATTTTCACCGTTTCCAGACCGCCTTCGCTATCTCGTAAAAACCGACGACCATGCCCAATAATAAGCCACCCAGCAAAAACCAGGGCGAGGTCATGAGCCACTGGTCCAGCAGATAACCGATACCACCC
>JAZFTY010000454.1:0-3926 GCA_036446935.1 Acidobacteriota bacterium
GCCACCGGGGAGAAAATGTGGCTTCACCCATCGGTAATCCTGGGCGGTCTTTCTCTGCTGGTCTTTGCCGAGAGTCTTTTTCAGTTCGATTCCGGCCCCTTCCTCCTGGTCTCGATCCTGGTGATGAATGTGCTGCTGGGGCTGGCCCATCTGGTGCTGCGTAACCGGGGTCGCGTCGGTGCATTGCTGGGTGTCCCGGAAGCGAATTGTGAAACAGCTTTCTATCTGTGGCCGCTGGTTGCAACGGTAGGTGTGGTCCTGGGTCAGGCAGCCTATTTCTGCCTCATCATTATTGGTGCGGTGGGGGGAATCGATCCTCACGTGTCGGGGCTGGGGACCTCTTTGCTGGCTTGCCTCTTCTTTTTCCATTTCTTTTGTCTGGAGCGCGGGCAAAAGGGGGTACACCTTTTGATTGGCGCCAGCCTCACGGGAAGTCTCTGGTTTGCCGCCTTTGGGTGGCTCACCGCGGATGTTGCCATCGCCCTGCTGGGTCTCTTGTGGGTGTTGTTGGCCGCTGTCCTGATGCGAGGGCCCGGATTTCGCGTGCTGCAGAGTGTGGGTTTTCAGCTGGATAGCGAAGAACGTCATCGCCTGATCAAGCTGCTGCAAACCTGGGTAGGAGCCTTGCTGTTTCTCTCTGTTGCGGTGACGGTTCCCACCTGGGTCTTGCTTGAGCCCCTGCTTCCCAGTACCGGATTGACACTGTTTCTGGTGACCTTCGGCTGTTTGGCGGCAGGATATCTGTGGCCAAAGACATCCTTTGAAGCGGCAGCGGTAGCGGCCATTTGCCTTCCGGGAAGTGTCTGGGCCACGCTTCTGTGGCCTACACCGTCTCTGGAGGTCATGCCTCAGCTGGGTCTGGTCACGGTTTTATTTGCCGCAAGCTATCTATTCCTGTCCCGAATGCTCTTGAAGGGGACACCTGTGGAAAGCGAAGAGGGCGAGGAAATCGAGGAAATCGAGGATACCTTCTGGCTGGACATCGGTCGTGTACTGCTCGGCCTGGCCGTAGTCTTCACAGTGGTTTCAGGTGGCCTGGCTTTTCTTTCCGCGGAGACAGTAAGGCCCGAGTTGTCTGTAGCACTCACCATGTTTCTAACAGGTCTTTGCTGGTTCTATTTGGCTTGGGATCACAAACTTGAGCTTCTGGTCTACCTGTCGGAAGTGGCGATGGCCTGGACCTGCCTTTATCTGTACGAGTGGGTCTTTGGAGTTCCTTTCGGGCCCAACCTAAGTCTGGCTCTGGGGGTGGTAGCCCTGAGTCTTGTCTTCTTTGGACTCAACATCCTGGCCGTCCGCGGCGGGTCCAAGGATCTTGCTTTCTTTGCAGGTCCGACTTATTACACAGCTTTGTTGCTTCCCATCGCACTTTTGTGGGTGATCCCAAGCCAACAGGAAGCCGCTTCCCTGGTGATCTTTGCCGCTGCGTCGTTTTACATGATGGTCGCCCACCGGGCACAGAAGGTGTGGGCTCTGTATGTGCCCGCACTGCTGTACAACGTAGCCCTTTATATCTGGATCCCGGGAGCCAGTGAAACCACCGGTCTTTTGCAGCTCTACGTGATTCCCGCGGCTTTGACGGTGTTGATCTTCGCCCATCTTCACAAGGGGGACCTGACCCGGCAGGCTTTGGCGGGGATTCGCACTGCCACATCGGCAACCATCCTGGCCGTTTCCACCCTGGAGGTTCTTTACACACCCAACCTCTTGCACTTTAGCGTCGAGTTGTCGGTGACCCTCCTGGGCATCATGATCGGTGTTGCTCTTCGCATTCGGGCCTTCGTCTACACAGGATTCGCCTTCCTGGTCATTGGCGTCACCAGCCAGCTGGGTCTGCAGATTCAAGGCCAGGCCGGAATTGCAAGAGCGGTCATCCTCATCACAGTGGGCATGATGGTACTAACGACCATGGTCTTCTTTAATCTCAAACGCGAGGAACTCTTGCAGCGGTACCGGGCCTTCATCATGAGCCCTGAGTGGGAGTAAAGGAGGGCTTGTAATGTTTCAAATGGTAGGGGACAGAGAAGAGAAGAGAGTGCTTGGGCTCATTCATTCGGCGTTATCGACCTGGCCAAGGACACTCCTCCTTTCCGTCGTCTGGTGGCTTGTGAGCTGGGTCGTCACTGCTATGGCTTTGAGCCTTGCTTCTTTTGGTGGGCCTTTCTCGATCTTCCTTCTCTTGTTTGGTTGGCTTTTGACTGTTGGTCTGCCCACCAGTCTTGCCACCGTCCTGGTCGTGAACCTATGGCAGGGGACCTCCATTGAAGTTTTCCTGGTTGTTGTGGCCAGCGTCACCTTCGTCTTCCAGTTCCTTTGCCTGTCGATGGTGAAACAGCTGGCCCGGTCCTGGTGGGGAGCGAAGCCGTGAGGCTTAACCGGAGGCATTTTCTGGCCTCACTGCTTTTCGCTTCCGCTTGTGCCGACTCCGGTTGCACCGGTTCCGGGGATCAGGACCAGGACGAACCGTCGGGAGTTCTGGTCGATTTCCATGTTCATCTATTTGGCGTCGGGGACGAGGGAACGGGATGCTTTCTTTCTGAAAGACAACGGACTTTTGCCTCGACCGGCATGTCGCCGGACTACTATTCCCTTCTGCTTCGCCTCCTTGGGTTGCGGGAGAACGGGCAAATCGACCGCGACTATGTGTCGGTTCTGGTCGCCCAGTTGCGAGAGTCCTCGATTGAAAAGGCGGTGCTGGTTGGGCAAGACGGGCGCTACGACGAAGACGGGATCCTGGATCGAGCGGCCACCAATTTTTACGTGCCCAACGACTATCTTCTCAACATTGCCCGGGAGCACTCGGACCTGTTTATTCCCTGTATTTCGATCAACCCCAAACGGCGCGATGCCTTAGAGGAGTTGGAGCGGTGTGCCGAGGGGGGAGCCCGAGTGCTGAAGATTCATCCCCCTAGCCAGGATGTGGATCCCGGCTTGGACCGGTTTCGGCCTTTTTACAGACGGCTGGCGGAGCTGGAAATTATTTTGATGGTCCATTCCGGTGCGGAGCACGGTACTCCCATTGTGGGGGATGATTTCAGCGATCCTGTGCGGTTGGTGCCGGCATTGGAGGAAGGCTGTACGGTGATTGCCGCTCATGCAGGGATGGGCACGTTTCTGGATGGGGTTGATTTCTTCCCCGCTCTGGTGGATCTGTTGCCCCGTTATCCAAAGCTTTATTGTGACTCGGCGGTGCTGGCCTCAACCCTCTATTGGCGCTCTCTTCCCCGCATTCTGGAGCAGGACCTGGTTTTAGAGAGACTCATTCATGGAAGTGATTTTCCTTTTCCTTCCAACGCCGTGGCCTTCTGGAATCGATTGAATCCGATGGATCTGTTGAGGCTCAGCAGTGAAACCAACCTTTTGGAGCGAGATTTGAGGTTGAAGCAGGCTCTGGGGTTGCCGGCGGGAGTGTTCGAGCGGGGCGGGAGGTTGTTGGGGTGAGGTTGGGGAGGGGTAGTCCCAGCAGAGCCGCAGGCTTTAGCCTGCGGGCCCGTGGGCTAAACCCCACGGCTCTGACGGACACGCCCGGCCGCACGACTGAGGTAAATCACGGATTCGGCACCTGAGGGTGCCTCCCACATTCCGGAGATTCCTGCCAAATTTCAGAGGTTTTCGCATTTCTAATTTACGGTTGCAGGAAGGTGAAGCCGGGGCGCTTGAGGGTGTTCACGAAGTCGCTCTCTGAAGCGACGAAGGCACGTCCTGTGTCCATGTCCAGGTCGAGGAACTGAATTAAATCAAAAGGCGAATCACCCGCTTCGAGCCCATCGGCGTGAACCTGTACAAAGGTGTTCACCGGCAAGGTCAGCCGACCCAGAATGTTGGTCAGCGGGAGAGTGAACATGCCGTCGTAGGCCCGGAAACACACCTCCGAGCAGACCAGACGGTCGGTGGAGAAGAAGTCGAACTCGAAGTCATAGGGTTTG
>JAZFTY010000455.1:0-2563 GCA_036446935.1 Acidobacteriota bacterium
GGGATGGCTGGATTCAAAAAGAATGGGGTGGCAGCTGTAGTCCAGATCAAAGGGATCCTTATCGCGCAGCTGATCAAACCACAACAACTCGCCCGATTCCATGTCGTTGGCGATCATGCTTTCACTGAAGAGAATCGGTCCCGCCACATGTCCATGCACACTGCCGGTGACGCTGTAGACGATGCCCTGTTGGGGGTCCAGCGCAGCAGCCGTCCAGATAGCACCTCCACCCGCGGCTTTGGGATCGGGCACGGTGTCGAAGCGCCAGCGAACGGCGCCCGTGTTGGCATCCAGACAGGCGATGTGGGAGCGACCCGATGTCGAAGACAGCCCGATGTAGACCTTCTCGCCATAAAGGATGGGTGAGGCTGAGATCAAACTCTGATGGGTTCCGGCCTCTGGATCCAACACGGTCTGCCAAATCTCCTCTCCGCTGGCCGCATCCAGACAGTGGAATCTGGCGGTTGCATCTCCCACAAAGATGCGTCCGTTGGCATAGGCAGCCGAACCCCGCATTTCTCTGAACATGTTGGAACGAAATTGCGATTGGGTCAGTGGAATCTTGTCGGGCTGAATCCCCTTCCAGGCGTCAAACTTCCATCTGAGAGTCCCCGATCCAGTATCCACGGCGTAAACGTGGCCATCGTGAGCGGTGAAGTAGAGGCTGTCGCCCACTACAATGGGAGTGCTTTGACTCCACCCTTGGAATTCTTCAAAAATCCACTTCACCTTCAACTGACCGACATTTTGGGGGCCGATGATGGTCTCATAAGGATTGGACCGGGTTCCCCGAATGTCGTGTCCGAACATGGGCCAATCTCCCGCCTGGGTGCCCGCGGGTAAATCGGTGTCCTGAGAAGGGATCGAGCCAACTACAGGCTGCAAGGCCATTAGAGCAGCCCCCCCTGCGGCCAGGGAAAAAAATCTCCGCCGGTTTAAACTCAACGGGTGGCTACCTTGACCGGACATGGGTGTCAGTCTATCCTCTCCTTATACTGCCCAACAAGCTAGAAAATCAGGCAAGAACTTAGTGGAGGACGAGATGAAACAAAACCTTTTGATCATCGGTTTTCTCACATTCCTGCAGTTGAGTGTGGGACTGGCCCAACAGCTTCCGCTGTTGGTTGCCCGACAGGGGTATGCCGACATCATTCTGACCAACGGAAAAATCGTCAGCATGGATGATCGCAGCAATATTCCCAACACTCCCGGGAATATTGCTGAAGCCATGGCCATCAAGGGCAAGAAAATCATGGCTCTGGGGACCAATGCCGAGATGAGAAGACTGGCGGGTTCCGAGACTCGCCTGGTGGACCTGGGCAACAGAACCGTGATTCCCGGACTGGTGGCCACCCACTTTCACCTCTATGGAAATGCCGCCCGCACCTATGGCCCCAGTCAGGGTTTAACCGATCCCAGCATCAAGCTCACCGTGGTTGCCGAGACGACCGCCGAAGGGACGGCAAAGAAAGTCCGCGACGCGCTGGTTAATGCCATACAGGTGCAGCAAATACCCAAGGACCGGTGGATCACCGTTAATCTTCTGGAGTCCAAGGACAACGAGATTGGGACCACCTTCACCTGGGTCTACCTGGGCAACATCAATCGAAGGCAGTGGGACAGCGTCACTCCGGACAACCCCGTGGCGGTAAAAACCGGGGGGACTCACCCGCTGTTCAACAAAGTGGCCATGGACGCATTCATCGAGTTGTTCCCCGATTTTGAAGAGAGCGTTGATCTGGAAAACGGACCGGGGTCGGCCCTGGACGGATATGTGGGCGTTCCCGGAATGGATGCTCTCAGCTGGGAGTTCTGGTGGAAGGACGAGCCCCTCGAGAAATTGTCCGAAGCACTGCGGTTGTTCGGAATGGATCTGCAGAAACTGGGAATCACCACCGTGGCCACACGCATCGTAGCCCCCCGGATCGTGGCCGCCTACAACCGGCTGAATCGAGAAAGCCAGATGCCCCACCGCCTGGCTTACTTCATCGAATCTCAGAGGGGCCGCCATTTCGGACTTCAGTTCACCCGCGAATTCTACAAGGCGACCGGTGCCCCCTGGACCGATCACGCCAACGGCGGTGAGATGCTCTGGTTGAACGGGATGTGCAACGAAATCTGGGATTCCATCTACAATGAAGTTTGCCTGGGCGACGACGTGTCGGCCTCTCCGGAAATCAAGGCCCGTGAGCGCTGCCCCGGTCCCGGCTCCAAGCCCTGGGAATCTTATAAGACGGCCATCGTCAGCGGGTGGCGTCCGGCTCAGGCTCATGGAACCTCCAGCCATGGCGCGCGACTGTACATTCAGATGCTGGACGAGGCGATGAAGGAAGGAAACTACTCGCTCGAATATATGAGAAATCTGCGCACCACCATGGAACACGCCTTTTTGCTGGGCAACGTTCCTGACGTGATGGCGGGCATCAAAAAATATGGAATCATAATCAATGTCACGCCCATCCACTTGTCGCGCGTGCCCGACATCCTCGACGACTACGGTGAATCCCTGAGATCGTTTGTGATGCCCGTCAAGACCTGGATTAACGACGGACACCGGGTGACG
>JAZFTY010000456.1:0-2818 GCA_036446935.1 Acidobacteriota bacterium
CTGGGAATCCTTACAGTGGGTCCTGACCCGTAACTGACCTCCTTCGGGCATAGCGTCCTTGGCATTGAGAAACAGGTTCATGAAGACCTGCTGAAGCTTTCCTCCGTTGGCCAGGGTGGAAGGAAGCACCGGGTCCAGATCGAGCTTGACGTCGATACTGGTGGCTCGAAACTGGTGATCCAGCAAGGATAGAGTTTCCAGCATGAGACTATTGACATCCACCTCTTGAAAATCGGAATCCCTAACCCGCGCCAGATTCAACAAACTATCTACAATGCTGGAGGCTCGAAATCCCTGCTTTTCAATTTTTTTCAACATCTCATGGCGCCGGTCCTGGGGAGGGGTTTCCTTCAGGAGCATCTGGGTGTAACTGCAGACACCGGTCAGCGGAGTATTGATTTCATGGGCTATACCCGCCGCCAGTAACCCGATAGAACTCAATTTTTCAGCCTGCACAAGTTGGTTCTCGAGCTGAACCTTCTCGGTGATGTCGTCAAAGACCAGCAATGTCCCAGCCACGACATCCTCCTGTGAGGCAAAGGGCGCCAGTGTGATGTTCACTAACCGGCCTTGTCCGTCGTCTGGCATTTGGATGAGGGTTTTGTAAAGTCGGCTGGTCTGGGCCACATCCCATCTCGGGCCTTCGACAACACTGCGTAACGTACGAACAAGTTCGGGCGGGAAGACCTCGGAAATATTCTTACCCAAAACCGCAACCCGCTCCAAGCCACAGATAGCGTCCATGGCCGTATTCCAAACGGTGATTTCCCCTTCAGGAGTCACAGCAAGCACCCCCACGGTGATGCTTTTGACCACGTTTTCGCTATAGGCTTTCAGCTGAGCTAATTCACTGGTCTTGCCCTCCAGGGACCGGTAGAGCAGGGCATTATCGATGGCGATCGCGGCGTAACCGGACAAGGTAGCCATCAAGTCCAGGTCTTCACTGCTGAGAAACTCGCCACTAAGCCGTTTTCCCAGCGCCCAAAACCCAATGATCCGATTATGCACGCGTAAGGGCTGTATATAGTGGAGGTGATGGGCCCCAAAGCACTCCCGGAGGCCGTCAACCAGCTGATGGGACGACAACAGAAACAGCGGATTCAACTCTCGGTCAAAGTCGTCAAAGATCTCCTCCGGAACCTCCAGGACACTTAAACATTCCCCCATTGCCGGCAAATCCTGGGAGTGGTGGAGACGATACACATTTGCCTGCGACTCCTCTCGCAGAAAAAGCGCCACCGGAACCACGTTAAGAGTCTTGCGAATCCGGTCTGAAATCCTTTCGGTCAGGGAGGAAAGCTTGATCTCTGAGCTCAGTGTCTGACCAAAATCCGCCAGCGAGTGCCGATAATCATATTCCTCCTTGTAAAAGTACCGGTCAATCTGCGTCTGGATCCTGTTCTTGAAAGGGGCGAAAAGGAAAGCCACAAGCAGAGCCGCCAGGGCAAACAGCATAAAGCCTGACTCTGGAGAAAAGTCCTGGATGGCCCGGCCAATCAGCAACACGATACCTACGTATACGCCCAGCAAGGCTGAGCTGGCCATAACGTAAGCAGCCCCCTGTCTGAAAATCACCTTGACGTCCGTCAGCCGGTGCCTGGTGATGGCGTAGCCGAAACTCAAAGGCACCAGTATCAATCCAAGCAGAGAGACTTCCATGTAGGGAGAGATCCGCAGACCCAGCAGGAAGGGCAGAGCGTAAAAACAGGCAAAGGGCAGAATTCCGATCAAGGTTCCCCACGTCACCCACCTCATTTGCAGACGGTGGATGGAAGAAGATGCTTCCCGTCGAGTATAGGCCAGAGCCCCAGTTCCCAAAAGAAACAAGATGATGAGATGGGCCAGGTGAATCCGGTCAAAGAGATTTCCCAGACGTTCGACGCGGGGCAATCCGAAGGGCTGCAAACTTCCAGAAAACCAGAGAACATGAAGTCCCACCAGGGACACAGCCGGCAGGTAAAAGAGAACGTTCAACGATGGCGCGTTTCCCAACAACCCAAGTGGTTTGGGAAAGGAGCAACAAAAGTGCAGGAACAGGGGAGGAAGGAGCAAGAGGGCAACAACTGAAAACCAGTAGATGAAAAGATCGAAGGCATCGACACGTCCCGAATAGCGATAAAGGAAAAGCGAAAAGGCAACCAGACAAATGAGATAGAAGTGAAAAGAACCTTGTGCCTTCCAGTTGGACAAAAAAATGAATACTCCAATACCCAGGTAGGCGAAGGCAACCAGGCCAAGCAGGAAATCGGTGATATCCGTGTTCGAGCGCAGTCGAATGTCAAGTGAATAGGAAACCCGGGCTCCGGAATCCGCCTTTTCCACCCAATAGCCTACTCCGCTAGGCGGGGGTGAAGTTTCCGCCAGCAGTTCTAAAATCTCGATGTAGTCATCCAGGTTACGGATGGGAATGCCACTGATGCTCACCAGGCGGTCCCCTTCTTCCAGAGGTCTCCCGGTTGGGGGTGGGGAAATTTCGGTGGACTTGACCTCCACCCCTCGATCTGTCTGGACCCAGCTCACGCCATCCGAAGGCGTTTTCCACTCCATCCGGTCCACCAGGTTCAAGAGTCCTATGTAAACGGCCAGGGCCGATAACAACAGGACCAAAACCACCTTGGAGTTCTTGAAAAAAGCCATCAAATCCACCTACCGAGAGGATGACGCATAAAAGTCCTTAAAGATTTAGGCAAATTCAGTGCCAACGCCCCTATTATTACAGGGCTGAGTCCCGATTACCATTGCATTTACAACAGATAGCGGCAACCTCCTGGCGGGACCAGGAAACTTTGACCTGAATTTCGATTCAATTTTCTGAATT
>JAZFTY010000457.1:0-6978 GCA_036446935.1 Acidobacteriota bacterium
CGGCCGGGAGAAAGGATTCCCGTGGATGGCCTGGTCATCGAAGGACGATCCGCCGTGGACGAGAGTATGATGACGGGGGAGAGTCTCCCCGTCACCAAGCAGACGGGGGATGAGGTCATCGGCGGTTCCATCAACAAGCAGGGAAGACTCAAGTTCGAGGCCAAAAAGGTAGGAGCCGAAACGGCCCTGGCTCAGATCATCCGTCTGGTCGAAGAGGCTCAAGGAAGCCGGGCGCCCATTCAGCGCCTCGCCGATCAGGTGGCCGGTGTCTTTGTGCCCATCGTGCTTGTTATCGCCCTGGTCACCTTCCTGATTTGGTGGGTGGTCGTGGACCTGGGTTTGACCGCTGCCATGATTCGGATGGTGGCCGTGCTGGTGATCGCCTGCCCCTGCGCTCTGGGACTGGCCACGCCGACCGCAATCATGGTAGCCACGGGTCGGGGAGCCCAACAGGGCATTCTTTTTAAAAACAGTCAGGCCCTGGAGCAGGCCCATTCGCTGGAGGTGATCGTGCTGGACAAGACCGGGACACTCACCTTGGGAGAACCCTCGGTCACCGATATTTGGGTCAAGGACCAGAAGCTGAAAAATGGGGCGGATCGGTTGCTGTACCTGGCCGCTTCGGTGGAAGCGGGAAGCGAACATCCCCTGGGAGAAGCGATTGTCCGGGCCGCCCGGGAAAGCGAACTGAAGTTGGCCCAACCCGAGGAATTTGAAGCTCAGACGGGCCAGGGAGTGATGGCTCGTGTTGAAGGACACCGCGTGGCCCTCGGCAATGCCAAGATGATGAAGGAAGGCTCGGTTCCACTCGAGGGGCTTGAGGCTGAAGCGGAGCGCCTGCAGTCGGAAGCAAAAACCGTTGTCTGGGTGGCGGTTGACGGTGAAGCTTTGGGTCTTATTGGCATTGCCGATACCCTGAAACCAACCTCAAAGGAGGCGGTTGCCCAGATGCATCAACTGGGCTTGACGGTGATCATGATGACCGGCGACAACGCCGCCACGGCCTCCAAGATTGCTGAGCAAGTGGGAATCGATCGGGTCTTGTCCGAGGTGCTTCCCGGCGAAAAGGCGTCCCAGATTCAGAAGCTGCAAAGCGAGAGCAAGGGATTGGTGGGGATGGTGGGAGATGGCATCAATGATGCCCCGGCTTTGGCCCAGGCCGACGTGGGAATTGCCATCGGCACGGGTACCGACGTGGCCATGGAGACGGCAGACGTCACCTTAATGCGCGGGGATCTTCGCTCTGTCCCCCAGGCCATAGCGCTCAGCAAGGCCACCCTGCGGACCATCAAACAGAATCTCTTCTGGGCCTTTTTCTACAACGTGGTCCTGATCCCTGTGGCGGCGGGTGTCCTTTATCCTTTCGCAGGCTTGCCCGGTGCGCTTCGTTCTTTACATCCCATCCTGGCTGCCCTGGCCATGGCTTTCAGTAGCGTTACGGTCGTCACCAACAGCCTGCGCCTGAAACAGTGAGCCCATCCCGTTCGGGAACTCTCTAAAACCCTTCCGTCCTCTCTAAAAAGTTTTAGACTTTTTCTTGGAAACAGTATTAGGATGAGCGTAACTTTTTCGATTTCAATCTAGCCCGGATTATGCATAGGTTTTCGTAGCGAGACGCCGAAAACGCCGTCCTGAGTGCGTTGCGCCACGCGCGACCGAGGGCAACGCAGGCGTACTATACTGTACGCCGAGGAGCCCGAGCGAACGCAACGCAGTCAGGGCGGATGGTTTGGGCGCCACAGTAGAAAATTTATGCATTGTCCGGGCTGGCCTAAAGGAGATTTTATGAGTAACGATTGATGGGTTAATGGATACTGTATGGCCACCCTGGCCCGAGACTTTGGAGTGCCGCCGGTGGGACCTGCCTATGATTTTACGGATGACGATGTGGAGCACATTGGCGGTTCGTTGGTCGAGATCGCAGAGAAGTTCCGTCAACAGACGGCAGCGGGCAGAATGGACTGAATCCCAGCTGGCTAGGGGGTTAAACCAGAAAGAGGCTGGCATCCAGGGCCATCAGGCGGCCATCCTCAGTGGGAACCAGGGGATTGATATCCATCCCGGAGAGAAGCCCTTGGCTGGCCAGAGCGATCTCTGAAAGGGTCAACAGGAGTTTTTGGATTTCCTCTGGCCGTACCGCCGGCATATTTCTGGCTCCCTTCAAGAGAGCTGCTCCCCGCAGCCCATTCACCATCTCGAGAACATCTTCCGGTATAAGGGGTGCAGGACACATGGCGGCTTCATCGAACACCTCCACCCAGATACCGCCCAGACCGAAGAGAATGAGTGGGCCAAAGGTCGGGTCGACATGGATTCCGGCAACAAACTCAAGGGGTGTGGGGGCCATTTGGGAGACTAGCATTCCCGCGATGTCGGCCTGGGGAATCGCTTTCTTTGCCCGGGTCAGGATTTCCGCATAGGCGGTCTTGACCGCTTGGGCGTCACCCAGATTCAGGCGGATCCCACCCACCTCGGTTTTGTGGATAATGTCGGGAGATTGAATCTTGAGGGCCACCGGGTAGCCGAGCGTCTCGGCGTGTTCCACCGCTTCGCCGGCGGATTGGGCGAGCCGTTCTTCGACCACCAATAGACCGCACTGCTTCAGGAAGTGCTTGGCATCGTACTCCGTGGGTGCACTTCCGATCCCAGCCAGGGCCTCTTTCACCTTTGCCGCGGAGGCGACCGTCTTCTCTTGGGACTTGCAACGCGCCCTGTATCGTTCCCGTGCTCGTGCGAAATGCCAGAGTGCGGTCATCGATTCCACTGCCTTGCCCGGAGAGTGAAAGGCCGGTATGTTGTTGGATCTCAGGAGCTGATAAGAAGGTGTCGCACTGGAGCCGGCCAGAACCACTCCGAAGGCCGGTTTCTTGGACTTCTGAATAGGCTCCAGTAAGGCCTGTATCCGGGCCTTTCCCGGCTCACCACTGCCTGCCGTGATCACCACCAATCCCCCCACTGCCGAGTCGTCGAAAAAGGCCTCGGCCATACTCCCGACCGAGGCCGGGTTCTGGGCAATGATCGAAGTCACATCAAAGGGATTGGTGACCTGCTCGGGGGCAAACTGGGGCACGAATTCCTTCAGTCGCTCTGCAGTGTCCTTGCCAATGGTGGCTGTGGTCAGACCGAGATCATCGGCCCGGTCAGCGATAATGGCCCCTGCACCACCCGACTCGGTAATGACCCCGATACCGGGACCGGTGGGAAAGCGCCCGGCGGCACAGGCTCCCGCCAGCGCGAACAAATCGTCGAGGTCCCCGGCTTCAATAACGCCTCGCTGGCGAAAAACCGCTTGAAGTACCGGGTAGGAACCGGCCAGGGCGCCCGTATGAGACTGGGCAGCGGCCTTTCCCTTTTCCGATCGAGCCAGTTTGTAGGCGATTAAAGGCTTTCCCAGTTCCAGCAATCGATCACACACGGAGAGGAAACGGGGCCCATTCCGAATGGCTTCGATGATGACCACGATCACGTCCGTTCCCGGGTCCTCTGCCAGATACTCGATGGTCTCGCTGAGTTTAAGATCGGCCTCGTTTCCCGTGGCCACAGCGTAGTTGATGTTGACGCCGGCATCGAAAGCCCTGTTGGCCAGCCCCACCAGAACCCCTCCACTTTGGGAGACCAGGCTGACCCGTCCCCCAGGCCAGTCTTTCATGTCCGCGACGGAGCCAAAGGTCATCGGAATCCTGTCCACGAAATTCAGGACACCCAGGCTGTTGGGTCCGCAAATCACCATACCGCTTCTTTGGGCCACCTCTCGAATTTTGACTTGAGCCTGAGCACCTTCAGAGCCCGTTTCCGCAAAACCTGCACTGATGACGATGGCAGCCTTGACTCCCCTTTGAGCACAACTCTCCAGGGTGGGCAGGACATGTTGTGCCGGCAGAACCAGCAAAGCCAGTTCCGGAACCTCGGGCAGTTCCTCCAGATTGGGGTAACAGCGGATACCGGCAATTTCCTGGGCAGTGGGATTAATCGGATAGAGCCCTCCGCCATACTCCATCATCTGTAGATTTTCCAGGGGCCGGGCCGCTACCGTGTTGAGGCGACTGGAGGCACCGACGATGGCGATGCTGGTGGGTGCAAGCAGTGGTCGTAGATCACGCATGGGGCGAGACACTGAGTATCCCTATTCCTTGGGACGTCCGTAAGGACCGAGTCCCGGCCGGTAGGTCTTATCCTCAATAAACTGTTGAATGCCTTTGCCGCGTCCTCTCTCAGGATCTCGAAACTCGAGCTGATCGTTTTTAGCAGCCAGGTAGTCGTAGGCCTGCTCGAAATCCATATCTCGGGACATCTTGAAAGCGTCTTTAGCATAGCGCAGGGTCAGAGGATTGAGCTTCTTGAGATCCTGGGCGAGAGCCATGACTGCCGAGCGCAGCTCCGATCGGGGCACCGACTCATTGACCAGACCCATTTCGGCCGCTTTTTTACCATCAAAGGTCTTGCCGGTAACGATGTAGTAAAGGGCGTCCCGATATCTCATCACCATGGACACGTCCCGGGTCACGTATCCCCCCGGCAGGATACCCCAGTTGACCTCCGAGAGGCCGAAGGTTGCTTCATCAGCGGCAATGGCCAGGTCGCAGGAAATCAAAGGCGTGAATGCTCCCCCAAAACACCATCCGTTCACCGCTGCTATGGTGGGCTTGGGACACATCCGAAGCCTGAAATACTGCCAGTTGCGCATGGCCCATCGGACTTTGATCTGTTCCGTGGGGTCATTGTCCAACGCTCGAAAGTACTCCTTGAGATCCATGCCCGCACAAAAAGCCTCGCCCTCACCCGTTAAGACAACAACCTGAACGTCCGGATCCAGGGAAAGCTGATTGATGACCTGCTCCGCCTCATAATGCATCTGAGGATTCATTGCATTACGCTTCTCCGGGCGGTTGAGAATCATCCAGGCTACCCCGTCTTCAAGCTCAACCTTAACCGTTTCATACTCCTGAGCTGTCATCTCGATTTCCTCCTATTGATCCATGATTGATGGACGCGAAAAGAGCGCCTGGCGAATCTAGCCGGGCGCCGATTGTTTACCGGACTCAGTTGAGACGTCGACTGGGTGGGATCAGTCTCCGATATCGATACCGACGTGTTTGAGTTGCGTGAACTCGTTCAGACCCTCTTCTCCGTATTGAATTCCAACACCGCTTTCCTTGTGCCCCCCCATCTCGGCTTGGTAGGGAAGCCTGCCATAGGTGTTGACCCAAACGGTTCCCGCCTTGATCCTCCGAGCCAACTTCAAGGCCTTGTTGATGTCGGTGGTCCAAACGGCTGCGGCCAAACCAAACGGGGTATTGTTGGCAATTTCCGCGGCTTCCTCCACCCCCTCAAAGCGAAAGATGGACAAAACCGGTCCGAAAACTTCCTCCTGGCTGAGTCTGGATTCCACGGGGACGTCGTCAAACAGGGTGGGAGCAACGAAAAAGCCTTTGGAAAGATCACCCTCCTCGACCTTGAAGCCCCCGGTGACCAGTTTGGCATCCTTATTTCCCACGTCGATGAAATCCATGCAGATGTCCACTTGATTTTGGGAGATGACCGGACCCATGTCCACTCCCGGGTTGGCCCCGTATCCCAGCTTCATGCTTTCGGCCTGTGTTTTGAGGGCTTCCACAAACTTGTCGTGAACCTTGTTGTCCAGAAGGATTCGGGTGCCGGAATAGCACACCTGGCAGCCAAAGGACATCCAGGCACCTTTCAAAGCGTAGCGGACGGCCTTATCGAAGTCAGCATCTCCGAAAACGATATTGGGAGACTTCCCCCCCAGCTCCAGAGAGACCTTCTTGAGGGTCTCCGCGGCCGCTTTCATGACACTCTTGCCGGTTTCCGAAGATCCCGTCAGCGCCACCATGTCGATCTCTGGGTGTTTGGCCAGCTCCGCTCCCACGATGGATCCCTTGCCCGCCACAAAGTTTACGATCCCATGAGGGACTTCCTCCATATCCGTCAACATCTTGATCATGGAGTAGTTGATCCCCGGCGTATAGCTGGCCGGTTTCACGATGATGGCGTTCCCGGCTGCCAGAGCCGGAGCGACCGCCCGGACCATTAAAACCGCAGGAAAGTTCCAGGGAACGATGATCCCCACCACCCCCACCGGTTCTCTCAGCACAAAGCTGTAGTAATTGGGTGCGGAAATAGCGGTCTTGCCCATAACATTCTGGGCCAGGCCCGCATAGTATTCGACGATCCCTATGGCTCTTCCCATTTCGCCTTTTGCATCGGCCAGGATCTTGCCGTTTTCATCGGTTAACAGCCGGGCGAGTTCATCGATGTTGCTTCTCATCTCCTGAGCCCATCGATGGAGGACCCGTGCTCTTGTTTCGGAGTCCTCGGCCCAGGTGGTGCTCTCGAAGGCCATGCGTGCTGTCGTGATGGCCTCTTGTACCTCATCTAAGCTGGCGTTGGAAGCGGTGCAGACCACCTCCCCGGTGGCCGGGTTGGTCGACTCGATCACTTCCCCATTGCTGGAGGGAATCCACTTCCCATTTATATAGTTGCTGCAAGTAAGCATGGCGCGTAATATAGGCAATCCCATCCCAAAAAGTCAAGACCTGCGCCCCTATAGCGCGGGCTCGTTCAACCCATAACTTGCTGTGACTGGATCAGGGCTTGTCTGCATGGGCATTGGCTTGACGGGGTCTTGGAGCTGTGAATAATTGGGGTGCTTCCGGTGTCAAGCAGTGAGTAAGAAGGAGTCGATGATTGGATTTTCGTTTTAGCGAAGAACAGCAACAATTTCGAATGGAGCTGCGGGAATGGCTCAAAGACAATCTTGAGCGTTCCTGGATCGAGGAGCTTCGCGATCCTGACAATGACGAGAAGAAGCTTTTCGATATTCGCCGAAGTTGGCAAGCCAAGCTCAATGAGTCCGGCTACCTTGGGATCCACTGGCCCAAGGAATGGGGAGGAAGGGGACTCACGGTGGTCGAGAATGCCATTTTCGCTGCCGAGACCATTCATGCGCCACCCATTGCT
>JAZFTY010000458.1:0-8423 GCA_036446935.1 Acidobacteriota bacterium
TTTTGAAGAGTGGATGAAAAGCCAGATCATCGAGACTCTCCAGGAGCGATTCCAGGTTCGCGTTGAGATTGGAAGCGTTGACGTTTGGCCATTCGGGGCCCAGGTTGAACTTCTTAATTTCCAACTGTTTAACCGAACCTACCCCGGTCGAGAACCGGCCATCGACGTTGACCGTATCCTGCTGGACTTCTCTATTACCGGCTTCTTTTCTTCTTCTATCGCCCTGGACAACCTGATTCTCGATTATCCCCACATCCACCTGGCTGAGGACCCCAACCAGAGGTTCAATTTTTCGAACATCTTCTTGTCTCCAGACCTGCAGGCACAGCAGGACGAGTTCTCTCTTCCAACATTGGAAATCAAGCATATGGCATTGAATCGGGGATTGATCTTCTACAAGAACCAACCTTTCTTCCTGGATTCCGCAGAAGGCGGACTGACCGCCACCCTGCGCTATGTGCCCGATCAACAGAAATATCTCGGTCACACCAGCTTTGAAAACTTGGATCTAACGCTCGAAGGACTCCGTGTCACCGACTTATCCCTGTCCCTGGACTTCGAATTCCTGGACAACCAACTTCGAGTCCTTTCGCTGTTGTTGGATTCTGACGAGCTGGAAGTCCGTGCTGAAGGCAACATCAGTGATATCCAAAATGGGGTCTATCATTTTGACACCGATGTTTCCGTTGATCTCGCCCAACTGGAAAAGTCCCTCTTCGACTCTCACATCCAGGAAGGTCGTCTCTCTCTGAGGGGGACTCTCTCGGACAGGGAAGGAGACTTCTTATTCCTGGGGGAAGCGAGCTCTGATTTGGTTCAATGGGACGATCTTCTCTTTCAGAAAGTTACAGCCGGTGTCTTGGTGGATTCTGAAGCGGTGACCCTCCAGGGTTTGGATGCTCAATTCTATGGCGGCAGCGTGCGAGGAGAGGGAAAGCTGAATTGGAAGGGTGACGGCACCTCTACTGTGCAGATTGACGCATCTCAAGTCTCGATGGCTCCTCTCCTTTCCGATTTGGGTCAGGAGAATATCCAGGTCACCGGCTTCGCAGGTTTCACCGGCCAAATCAGTTGGCCCGGACTGCAGTGGGGAGAAGCGAGTGGACAGGGTCACCTTTCCTACCAGGGAGCATTCCCTCCTCAAGGTTCGAAGGACCATCCGATGGTCCCCGCTCTTTCCTTCCAGGGAGATTCCTCGATTTCCTTTGAACAACGGGAACTGCACCTCAAGGAGGGTGTCCTGCGTACTCCCGCCAGCGTCATCACCTATAGCGGTTCTGTGAGCTTCTCGGGAGCCTATCGATTGGAGCTCGATCTCCTGTCCCAGCAGAGTGGTGAACTCTTCACACTGGCAGGGTACACAGAAATCCCAAAGCAATTCCTCGCCCAGGATTCCATCGATCTGAGGGGGCCCACCCGTATTTCGGGAACACTCGAAGGCGGGGAGAATCCGTTTGGGCTGAGAGGAACCGTCCGGAGTGAGCGGATCTTTTTCAGAGACGAACTGCTGGGAGACTTCGAATCCCAGGTGCGTTTATCCGAGGACACCTTACAACTTGAGGATGCTCGGCTCCAGGGTCCCGGATTTGATCTTCGTGCTTCATTGCTTCTGGTCCTCGACCCCACTGAAGTTCGGCCCTTGAAGGCTCTCGAACTTGAATTGAGTGAAGTCCCGATCGAGCGTTTCCTCGCCGCCGCCGATCAAGCGGTCCCTATTGAGGGAGCCATCAGCGGTCAACTTCACTTGGAACAAATCGACTTGAGTGATTACAGAGGCAGCGGAAGGATTACCGTCACACAGCCAAGAATCTACGGCGAGCGACTCGACCGTTTCAGTGCACAGGTCGAAGTTGAGGGAAGAAAGATTCTCGTGCGGCAATTTCAGGGCTCCATCCGGCAAGGCACGATCTCCGGCCAGATAGCTGTGAATTTGGACGAGGAAACCTATCGGGTCGACATCAAGGGCAGTCAATTCCCTCTCGATGACATGGTTTGGCTGCAGAAAAAGATTCCCTCGAAGGGGTCCATCAACTTCAGCCTCAAAGGAAAGGGAACCTTCAGTGAGCCCAACCTGGAACTTCTCTTGGAGGGACCTCGAATTGTCCTCAAAGAGCACGTTCTGGAGAACGTCTCGCTGCAGGCAAAAAGCCAGGGAGAGGCTCTCAAGTTCCGTCTCCAGCATCATTACCTGGGAAATCCCTTCCTCTTTGAGGGGGATCTCGGACTGGCTGATCCCTATAGGGTCCAGGCCACATCGGAGTTGAGACAACTCCCTCTGGGTCCTTATCTCAAACTCCTTCCTGTCCAGGGGCTACCTGATGTCGAGGGTGTGATCAGCGGCCGCCTCACCCTGGCTGGCCCCTTATTGGACCCCGCACAGCTCAAGGTGGAGGCGGCATTCCCACAATTCAACCTTTCCATGGCGGGTTACGAGCTGCACAACGTCGGTCCCTTACAATTTTCCTATGATGCCGGACTGGCCACCATCGATCAACTCAGCTTGAGGGGCGCGGATACCGAGCTTGAGATTGAAGGAACGGTTGACCTGAGAGGAATCCAAAACATCAATCTCAAAATGGAAGGGGCAATGAATCTGCTGGTGATGAACAGTTTCTTGCCTACCGGGGCAATGGCCGGACAGGTTCAGTTGGAAACCGTCATCGGGGGCTCTTTGAGCCAACCCCGCATCGTGGGTGTTGCCGATCTGAAAGAGGGTTTTCTGGTTCATCCCCAACTGCCGACCACCCTCTTTGATGCGAAAGGCAGTCTCAGGTTCACTGCCGATCAGGTTGCTTTGGACAGCTTTTCGGCCCGAACCATCTACGGCACCGTGAACGCGGAAGGGGGAATCTTCCTGGAGGGGCTTCAGCCTACACGTTGGCAAATCAACGTCTCTGGCAACGACCTCCGCCTGGAATACCCACGCAACCTTATTTCAACCCTGGATGTGGATTTGGACCTCCTGAAAAGCGACACCTCCCAATTGATCTCGGGTGCGGTCTATGTGCGGGCTGCGGAGTACTCCGAAGATATCTCTATTCCCGAACTCATGGTCGAATATGCTCGAAGCGACATCGATTCCCTTCCCACCACAGGGGCTCCGGAAGTGGCCCTGGACATCACGGTCGAGGCTTACCAGAGTATACGTGCCACCAACAACCTGGCCGACGTGGTGGCCAGTGCGGACTTAAACGCGCGGGGCACTTTGCAAAATCCGGTCATTCTGGGCACGGTCACCATCGACAGTGGCCTCGTTTTCCTAGAAAACAATGAGTACGAGATCTCTCGAGGAATTGTCAATTTCAACAATCCGAGACGGACCCGACCCTTTGTCAATTTGGAAGCTCAGACCGAGATTAGGGAGTTCACCATCTCGGTCGTTATCCTGGGCGCTGTCGATCAGCTGGAGTTTACCTTTCGCTCAGATCCTCCCTTACCCACGCCGAGCATCCTTTCCCTTCTCGCCATTGGCCAGACCCAGGAAGAAATCCTGGGATTTGAAGGAGAAAGCCAGAGCCAAGTGGGGACTCTTGCTGTCTACGGAGCAGGAGCTATTCTCAGTAGAAGTTTCGGAGAAAAACTGGAAACTCGAACCAGTCGGCTCTTCGGAATCGAAAAATTTTCCATAGATCCATTTCTCTTCGGCAGCGAGCGCTCTCCGGGAGCTCGGATCACCCTGGGCAAGCAGTTAACGAAGGATCTCTCCGTCAACTACAGCACCGATTTGAGCAGCAATCAACAGGGTCAGATCGTGGTCTTCGAATACAAGGTAACCGATTGGTTGACCACGGTTGGAACCCGGGACCAAGACGGATCCATCGCCGTCGACTTCAAGCTGAAGAAACGATTTTGAGGGGATTTAGCCCGGATTATGCATAGGTTCTTGTCAGGAAGCGCGACGAAATTCGGGGACTGTCCCAAGAATTCTCCCAGAATTCGGGGACTGTCCCCGAATTTTGTCGTTGCTGCAGTAAAGAATTTTTGCATAGTCCGGGCCAGGGCATACAGAACAATACCAGCTCTCTTTCTGAGCCTGATCTTCTATTCTATTTTCCCAGGTTTTCTTCGAGCCGATTCCCCATTCGAAGGCAAGGTCATTCATAGCATGGAGATTCAATCGGATGGCCCCTTGAATGACATCTCTTACGCCGACCTTTTCAACTTGCTGGAACTGCACGAAGGGGATTCCTACAGCGCCTCTCAAGCCGAACGCTCGATCCAACGCCTCTTCTCCACCGAAATGTTCCACGATGTGCAGATCAGCGTCGAACCCGCTGGTGATCGAGTAGGGGTCAAGATCCTCCTAATCCGAAGATACTTGATCCGGGAAATCAAGCTCGAGGGAGACGTGAAACTGGACAGGCAGCGACTGCGTCGGGAGCTTGCCATCCGATCCGGTGAAGCCTATTCCGCAGAAGCGGTAGCAAAGACCCTTGCCCGTCTGGGGGAGCTCTACCGGAGACACGGCTACTACCTCACCCGAATCCAGCCCCGGTTTGAACTCCATCACCCAACAGCGCGCCTGAGTCTGACGTTCCAGATCGAGGCTGGTGATCAGGAACTGGTCAATCAACTGGATCTTCGTGTTGAGGGAGATCTGGCTGAGGAACAGATCCTCTCTTGGGTCAAAACTCGTGTAGGAAAGCCCTTTTCCCGGGTTCAGCTGGAGGAAGACCTGAAGGCCATCGAGGACCATCTCATCTTGCGAGGATATCTGCGATGTTCCGTGAGCGAAACCGTTCGCTACCCGGATGATGAAAATGGGGTATCACTGGCTGTCTTCATTGCCACTCGAGAACACACTCAGATTGAGTTTCAAGGCATCGATGTCGAGCGGGAGGAACTGGCCTTTCTGCCCATCTTCAGCCCAACGGGGACAACGCCGTTCTTCCTGGAGGCAACTCGAAAGGAACTTCGTCAGAAATATCAAGAAGAAGGATACTTCCTGGCCCAGGTGGAGTACGAAACCTCAGGGTCCGGACGGGAGCCCAGCCAGGTCGTGATCAAGGTCGATAGAGGCCAGAGGTTTAATCTCAAGAAGATCCGATTCGAAGGAAATCAGTTCGCCGCAGCGGGATCTCTCAAAAAGCTCCTCAACGTGGAGCAAGAAGGAGTCTTTAGTCGAGGGAAGTTCTCGACCGAGATGGCGGAAGAAGATGCGAGCAGCATACAAAGATACTATCAGCGACGCGGCTATAAGGATGTGCAGGTTGCTCATGCCCTGATTCCGGAGGGTTCTGACTCTCGTGATCTCACGTTGGTTTACAAGATCCAGGAAGGTCCACTTTATCTCATTGACACGGTTCATTTTATTGGCAACGAGTACCTCAACACCAAGACTCTTTTCGAGGAGATTCAAGGCCACCCCGGGAGACCCTTCTCCCCCTTCTTAGTCGCCCAGGATCGTGCCAACATCATGGCAGCCTACGCCAATCGGGGATACCGGCAAGTCGGTTTCCGCTCCGAGATCAACTACCCCGAACCGGGACGAGTGAGCATTACCTACTTTCTTCGGGAAAGTCCTCGTTCCTTTACCGAGCAAGTCATTTTGACCGGCAACCACAACACCCGCGAGAATCTGATTCAAAGAGAAGTGGAAATAGCTTCCGGGGAGCCCCTGTCCCTGGATCGCATCCTGGCGACCGAGAGCAATTTATATAATCTGGCAATCTTCAAAAAAGTACAGGTCCGAGAGGTCCCTTCCTACCAAGATCCGCTCCACAAGAATGTGATGATCCATGTTGAAGAAGCAAAGAGATACACGCTTTTGTATGGTATCGGTTACAGCTCATACGAAGGAGTGCGGGGTACCTTGGGCCTCGCCAACAGTAATTTTCTTGGCCAGGCCAGCACTCTCTCTATGGGTCTTCGTGTGGGGGCCCAGCGTCAACGTGCCAACATATCCTACAACCTATCCCAGCTTTTCGAGCGGAGGTTCCCATCCGTTATTTCCTTGACCGCAACCAACTCCAAAGCCCTCACGGAAAGCATTGAAGGAGGGCAGGAAGCCTTCCGCGGAAAACCCTTTGATGAGTTCCGCTTAATTGCCTCTACCCAGACTCAGCGCCGCTTGAGCCACCGAGACGCTCTATTCTTTCGCTACAATCTTGAGAAGGTCCGGATCACCCTGCCCCGAAGCCTCCCCGGTCCCCTGCAATTCTTTCGACAAGAAGAAGAACTCCTGCTCTCCAGTGTTTCCTTATCCTATCTCAATGAGTCACGGGATAATCCGACCGACCCGCGCACCGGATTTCTTGTGAGCGGGGATTCACGACTCTCAGCTCGGTTCATCGGCTCCGACGAGGACTTTTTGCGCCTCTTTGGCCGGGGGCAATACTATCGGAAACTTTTTCCCGATCTCATCCTGGCCACCTCCCTGAGACTGGGTGTAATCCTTCCCTTCGGCGGAACATCCGCCCAATTCATCGAGAATCCAATTCCCATTAGTGAGCGCTTCTTCTCGGGAGGGTCGACAACGCTACGAGGACTCCCCCAGGATCTAGCCGGACCTCTTTTGACGAACCCGGTCACAGGAGAGATCATACTCGTTAACTCTCGCGGAGAACCCGATCCCAATGGACGCCCCGTGCCCTTAGGAGGAAATGCCCTTTTGATCACCAATCTGGAGCTGAGGTTTCCTCTCGTGTCCCTCTTTTCGGGAACGCTTTTCTACGATTTCGGTAACGTTTTCCGCAGTCCTGGCCATCCTGGTTCCGGATTCAATCACGCGGTTGGGACTGGGGTTCAAGTCAACACCCCAGTAGGAGCCATCCGATTCGACCTCGGGTATTCGCTCAATCCTCCTGACGTCACGGTATTCCACCACTGGAACTTCCACATCACCTTGGGGCAACCCTTCTAATGATCGGAGCACCTGCCCTTTTACTTCTTCTATTTTCCCCGCTCAGTGTTGGGGGCGAAGTCGTGGATCAGGTTGCGGCTCTCGTCGAAGGGGAGGTGATTACCCTTTCAGAGGTCCAGCAACTGGTGCAATACAAGGGTTGGCAGATATCGGACGAGCCTGATGAAAGAAGAAACTTGTATCTAACCGTTTTGGATCAAATCATTAATCAAAAACTGATATCACGCGAAGCCCAACACACTCCTGGAATACAAATATCAGAGGACGACGTTGCTCGCCAATTGCAAGCCTATCGGCGTCGCTTCTCTTCACAGGATCAATTCCAGGAGCAGCTCGAATCGATGGAGATGACCGAGTCTACTCTGCGAGACTTGATACGGCGTGAACTGACGGTCTGGAAGTTTGTTCAGACCCGATTCGAGCCCTTCATTATCGTCATGCCAGCCCAAATCCAGAAGTACTACGATGAGATTCTGGTGCCCGAATTAGCACAGACAGGCGCCCCTCTCCCTGCCCTTGAGCTGGTCCAGGAGCAAATCCGGGAAATTCTCATCCTGGAGAAAACCAACCAGGAGATGGACCGATGGGTGAAAAATGTGCGGGGCAAGGCTCAAGTCAGCGTTCTCCTCTTTCGAGCGACTCCCTCCTCTCCCAATCTCCCCCAGGAACTCCTGACCGAGTGGGAACTTCAGCCAATCACGATTGAGCCGACCGATAAGTGAGCGGGCTCCGCCCGCCTTCGTGCGTTCGTGCTGTCGTGCCCGCAGGCTAAAGCCTGCGGCTCTGCTGGTGCCAACGAGAGCAGTCGGAGCCGTGGGCTTCAGCCCACGGGCCACGTGCTGTCAGGCGGTCTAGTAAAACTGCTTGTTCGAATCCACGATGAGAGTGACCGGACCGTCATTCACGAGAGCGACCTTCATCGCGGCTTGAAATTTACCCGTTTCCACCGTCACTCCTTCCTGGCGAAGTTGCTTGATGAGTTCGTCGTAAAGTTCCTTTGCCAGAGTGGGAGGAGCGGCTCGCGAGTAGCTGGGTCGATTTCCCTTGCGAGAATCGCCGTATAAAGTGAACTGTGAAACCATCAGCACGCTTCCGCCTGCATCCAGCAGCGAAAGATTCATCTTGCCCTGCTCATCCTCCAAGACGCGAAGGTTGAGGATCTTCTTTTTGAGAAAGGCCAAGTCTGTCAGCCCATCACCCGCTTCGATAGCCAACAAAACAAGCAACCCTTTGGAAATCTCACCAACGGTTGCGCCCTCAACCGTGACCTCAGCCTCTTCAACTCGCTGTATCACGGCCCGCATCTGATTCCCTCCCCCAACGTTCCCGCAGTATCCGTTCGAAACGAGGGCGAAGCACAATGTCAAAGGTCTGTTGTTTATCCGGGAACATCTTCAAAATAGCCTTCTCTGCGCCCTCCACCAGTTGGTTGGCCTCTTCCAGAGTCATAGCGACATCCTGGTATAAAACACTGGTGGTCAAATCAACCAACACCCTCAATCGACGAATGTTTTTCTTCTCCTCTTGAATCAGATGCTCCCGATCATCAAAGACCATATCC
>JAZFTY010000459.1:0-3319 GCA_036446935.1 Acidobacteriota bacterium
CCAGATGGACGGAGCGATCCTGGTGGTGTCGGCAGCAGATGGGCCGATGCCGCAAACCCGGGAGCACATCTTGCTGGCCCGCCAGGTGGGAGTGCCCCATATCGTGGTGTTCCTGAACAAGGTGGATATGGTGGATGATCCGGAACTGTTGGATCTGGTGGAACTGGAGGTGCGGGAGCTGCTGTCGAAGTACGAATTTCCGGGAGATGATATTCCGATTGTGCGAGGAAGCGCCTTGAAAGCGCTGGAAGGGGATGGCGAGGCGGAGAAAGGAATCCTGGAGTTGATGGCCGCGGTAGATGAGTATATACCGGTACCGGAGCGGGATATCGACAAGCCGTTTTTGATGCCGATCGAGGATATCTTCACCATCAGCGGACGAGGAACGGTGGTGACGGGGCGAGTGGATCGAGGGCAGGTGAAGGTAGGAGAAGAGATGGAGATCGTGGGGATCCGTGACACCATGAAGCGGGTGGTCACGGGAGTGGAGATGTTCAAGAAGATGCTGGATGAAGGGCAGGCGGGAGACAACGTGGGACTGCTGCTTCGAGGGACGGACAAGGATGATGTGGAGAGGGGCCAGGTGGTGGCAGCGCCGGGAAGCATAAGCCCGCATGTAAAATTTAAAGGGGAAGCCTATATTTTGACCAAAGAAGAAGGGGGCCGCCACACCCCGTTTTTCAAAGGCTATCGGCCCCAGTTTTACTTTCGGACCACGGACGTGACGGGCTCGGTGGAACTACCCGCCGGGACGGAGATGGTGATGCCGGGAGACAACGTCTCGGTTGATGTGGAACTCATTACCCCCATCGCCATGGAGAAGGGACTGCGCTTTGCCATTCGTGAAGGCGGTCACACGGTGGGAGCCGGAACCATTTCAGAAATTGTGGAATAAGGGACAACAGACAACAGACAACAGACAACAGACAACAGACAGCAGACAGCAGACAGCAGACAACAGACAACAGACAACAGACAACAGACAACAGACAACAGACAGGAGACAGGAGACAGGAGGAGTCGTCAGTGAGTGCGTGTTTTCCTAGGAAAGCGACAGCACGAAAGCACGACGGCACGAAAGCACGACAATGCAGGAAAACATCACGTTCCAATGTGCAGAGTGCGACCGCAGGAATAACACTTCCACGAAGAACAAGAGGAACGTGACGGATCGTCTGGAGCTCAAGAAATACTGTAAGTGGTGTCGGCACCACACCCTGCATCGAGAGCTTAAATAAGTGGGAATCGTCAGCTGTCAGCTGTTGTTCTCAGGCCAGTAGCTCCAATTGGCAGAGCGCCGGTCTCCAAAACCGGATGTTGTGGGTTCGAGTCCCGCCTGGCCTGCCATTTATTACTATGTTGGAAAAAGTTCGGGACGCTCCAAGGAATTTGATTACTTTCTACGGCGACGTGAAAACGGAGCTCAAGAAGGTGACCTGGCCCAGTAAAAAGGAAGTTTACGGGACGACATTGGTCGTCATCATTACTGTTTTCTTTTTCGGGGTATACTTATTTTTGGTCGATATCGTATTGAAGAATCTTGTGAGCCAAGTCTTCGACTTCTTTTAGGGGCTTGACGCACAGCGTGGAGGTGAAAAAGATTACTACATCCGGTGAGGAGACGACTACATCCCAGGTCGAGGGAAAGCAGTGGTACATCATCCATACCTATTCCGGCTTTGAACGGAAGGTGGCAGAAAGCCTGATGAGCCGGGTCCAGGTGCATGAGCTGCAGGATAAAATCGGGCAGATCCTCATTCCCACCGAGGACGTGGTGGAGATGAAGGGCGGGAAGAAGGTGGTGACCTCAAAGCTTTTTTTCCCGGGGTATATCCTGGTGGAAATGGCGATGTCGGAAGAGACCTGGCACGTGGTGAGGAATACGCCCAAGGTCACTGGGTTCGTGAGCCAGGGGAACAAGCCTACCCCGCTCACGGAGGAAGAGGTCAATCAGGTCGTACACCGTGTCTCTTCGGCTGACGAGAAGCCCAAGCCGAAGTTCATGTTCGACGCGGGAGAAACGGTGAAAATCATTGACGGACCGTTCTCTAATTTCACCGGTCTGGTTGAGGATGTGAATCTGGAACGCAACACGGTCAAGGTAATGGTAACGATTTTTGGTCGAGCCACTCCGGTAGAGCTCGAATTTATTCAAGTGGAGAAGTTGTAAGCGTCTATGGCCAAGAAAGAACTCGGTATGATCAAGTTGCAAATTCCGGCTGGAAAGGCGACACCCGCTCCTCCGGTCGGTCCCGCCCTGGGTCAACATGGTGTCAATATCATGGACTTCTGCAAGGCCTTCAATGCCAAGACCCAGAACCAAGAGGGATTGATCATTCCGGTGGTGATCACGGTTTACCAGGATCGAAGCTATTCTTTCGTGACCAAGACGCCACCCGCGGCGGTGCTCTTGAAGCGGGCAGCGGGAATCGCCAAAGGTTCCCCGGAGCCCAACAAGGAGAAAGTGGCCCAGGTGAGCATGAAACAGGTGGAAGAGATCGCCAAGACCAAGATGCCTGACTTGAGTGCCAATGACCTGGCGGCGGCTTCAAAGATTATTCTGGGCACTGCCCGCAGCATGGGGGTGGAAGTCAAAGAGTCAGAGTAGAGGAAACCTATGTCAGGGAAGAAATACAAAGAGGCTAAGGCTAAGGTAGAGTCGAAACAAGAGGGTACGCTGGAGGAAGCTGTCAGCCTGATGCAGGAGGTCAAATTCGCTCAATTTGACGAAACCGCCGAGCTGGCCTTCAGACTGGGCGTGGATCCCAGACATGCGGATCAGATGGTGCGCGGATCGGTGGTACTGCCCAATGGACTGGGGAAAGAGGTTACCGTCTGCGTGATTGCCTCCGGGGAGAAGGTGAAAGAGGCCGAGGAAGCGGGTGCCGAGATTGTGGGGGGTGAAGACCTGGTGGCCAAGATTCAAGACGGCTGGATGGACTTTGACACCATGGTGGCGACACCCGACATGATGAAATTGGTTGGAAAGTTAGGTCGCGTGCTGGGCCCCAGAGGATTGATGCCGAATCCCAAGGCGGGAACGGTCACCTTTGAAGTGGGAAAAGCAGTGGCCGACATCAAGGCTGGAAAAGTTGAGTTCCGAGTGGATAAAAATGGTATTATCCATGCTCCCTTTGGAAAGGTGTCCTTCACAGGGGACCAGCTGTTCCAAAATGCTCACAGTCTGCTGGAGGCTGTGATTCGGGCCAAACCGGCAGCTTCAAAAGGCCGATACCTGCGGAGTCTCTTTGTCTCATCAACCATGGGACCGAGCATCAAGGTCAATGTGGCCCAACTCGAAGGAAAATGAGGGACAGCT
>JAZFTY010000460.1:0-2559 GCA_036446935.1 Acidobacteriota bacterium
TCTCTATGTCATGGTGGGAAACGCCATGTGGGGACTGGCCAACAGCAAGATGCTGGAGCTGGTCGAGGAAACCTACGGGGACACTCTTCCCGGGCTTTTGAGGGATGAGAACGGAGTTCCCAATGGGCGCTTGCTGGGTGCAGCCGGCACGGTGATCGATCAGGAGATGATCCCCATGATGCCACCGGAAATCCTCAAGGCGCCCTTTAAGAAGGAATTGGAAGAATGGGTGGCCATCGGGGTGACCACCCTATCCACACGAATCAGTGGAAATGAGATTACCGCCTACAAAGAGCTGGAGGAACAGGGAGAGCTGCCACTCCGGCTGGGCTATTCTCATGAGATTGGACGCGGAAATCCTTTTCTGGAAAGAGATCTGAAGCGCTTCGGAAATCTGCAGGGTCATGGAACCCCGTGGATGTGGATGATCGGGATCTCCATGGGAATACCCGATGGCAACGGGCCTTCGGGGGCGGGAACCGCCTGTACCACCATTGCCAAACGCACCATCCTGCCCAGTGACATCTATCCAGACGGGATGTGTTTTTGGGCACTGCCGGAGGATCCATCGGGTGAGGCGGCAGTGATAGCCAATCGCTATGGGTACCGGATTACCGGCACCCATACATTCGGAGACAAGGGCTTCACCATGATCCTGGACTCCTTTGAGCAAGCAGGACGGGAAAGCTCCATCGAAGGCCAGCGCTTCGCCCTGGATCACGGTCTTATGGTCAGTCCGGAGGTTCTTCAGCAAGCCGCCGAGGTGGGGGTCATCTGGAGCTTGCAGCCCCCTCAGTTTTACAGGAGTTACGCGGCCAACGTCAGTCGGGTCTACGGTGAGGAATACGCTCATCGATGGGTGATGCCGGTGAAAAGTATTATCGATGCCGGCATGAGAGTCACCTACGGAGCGGACGTTCACGATGACCCGGAAAGGCAGCCTATGTTCAACCTGGAAGTGATGGTGACTCGCAAAATCAAGGATGGGCGGATCTTCGGTCCCCGCGAGTCCATCGACCGGGCCACCGGGTTGCTCATGATGACCCGCTGGGGTGCCGAGTATGTCCTGCGTGAAGACGAGGTCGGTTCGCTGGAGGTGGGGAAACTGGCAGATCTGGTTCTCCTGGACAGGAATCCCTTGGACCGCAATCTGCGCAATGAAGATATTTCTGAGATCAAGGTTCTGGCCACCATGATTGACGGAAAGGTGGTTTACGGGTCCTTGAATTAAGGACAGTGAGGTCAAAATGTCTCCGAATAATAAAAGGCTTGTGTCAAAACTACTTCTCCTCGGCTTAATAGCTCTCCCCGTTTCATCCCGGAGTTTGTGGGGAGAAGATCTTCCAGCGGGCAACCCGGACGCCCCCCAGCGCCTGGCAAACTCGCCTCGCCACACTGAAGTGATTGAGGTACCCACCCCCTCAGGGGCGACCGTCAAGGCCTTGCTGGCTCATCCCCAGGGCAGTGACCCTGCGCCGGTCGTGGTGGTTATTCACGGCAGAGCTGGCTGGACTCCCTGGGTTCAAGCTCTGGCGGACCAGTTGGCCGCTGCCGGTTTTATCGCCATTGCCCCCGATATGGCCAGTGGTAAGGGCCCGGGAGGTACGGGTACTGAAGGGTTGGAATCCGACCCTGCTGCGAAACTCGTTTACAGTGTGACCTGGGATGAAGTAGTGGAGCGGATCAATGCGGTAGCGGATTTTGCCATGGCTCTACCCGCTGCCGAAAAGCGGTTTGCCGTGGTTGGCTTTTGCTGGGGCGGTCGGACCACCTTTGCCTATGCCGGTGAACGACCCGATCTCGCTGCAGGTATTGTTTACTATGGCGGCTCTCCTTCAGCGGAGGTTCTGGCCCGCATCAAGGCTCCCATCCTGGGCCTCTACGGTGAAGATGATGCCCGCGTCAATGTCACCATCGAGCCTGCAGCGCTGGAGATGAAGCGCCTGGGTAAAACCTACCAGTACGAGATCTACGAGAGAGCCGGACACGGTTTTCTGGAGAGCCAGCAAAGATTAGAGGGGGCCAATATGGCGGCAACCCAAAAGGCCTGGCCTCGAACCCTCCAGTTCCTGAAGGAACACCTCGGACTGGAGACGTACGATGGCCGATAAACCCTATGATCTGGCTATTGATATTCGCACTTAGAGAGGAGACAACATGATGAATGAGAAAAAACGGTTCTCCCAATCTGTTTCTACACTGTGGATGACGGGCCTTCTGCTCATTTTTACACCCGTTTTAAGGGTGGCTCAAGCACAAGACCTGCCGCCGGAAGTGCTGAGATACGCTGACATGGTTCTGTACAACGGTCACGTGTTGACCATGGATCAGGATCAACCTCCTTTCAACGTCACCCAGGCCGTGGCTCTTCAAGATGGTCGTATCCTGGCGGTGGGCGAAGATGATCGGATTTTGAGGATGGCCGGGCCCAATACGGTCAGAGTGGATCTGGATGGGAAGGCGGTCCTTCCCGGCATCGTCGACACCCATTCTCACCCCAATAGCTATGCCTTGAGACACTATGAAAAGGAGTTTACCCCGGCCTATCTTAAATTTTTG
>JAZFTY010000461.1:0-2983 GCA_036446935.1 Acidobacteriota bacterium
TAGGCATTTCTACTTAAACCCGTTATTAGGCCAAGCTATTCCCTCTCTCACTCAGGCTTCACGGCCACGAACGCAATCGCCCCCAACCGATCCTGGTATCGGCGAATCACCGAACGCATAGCTATGACGCGCTGACGTGCCGCCCCATCACGCAGCACGTTCACCAAAAGCCGGAGCGTTCCCAAGAGCCCTTCATCGCGAAGTACGCGGGGAGGCTCCAGCAAGTGGAATGGTGCTATGACCGTGTCCCGTATCTGAAATCTCGCTCCTTCCAAAAGGGCGCGCCACTCCGATTGCGTCAGCGGGCGCGTCCCCACACGCGACACCTCTGAAAGGGCCTTCTCGATTTCGTTCTTCGTTGCGTCGTCCAAGTCGTCAGGCTTGAGACACAACTCATGGATGCCATACCGGCCTCCCGGCTTCAGAATACGTGCCGCTTCCGTAAGGATTTGCTCTTTGTGGGAAGCCGTCTGCATGGTCAGCATCGCTTCCCCAAGTATCACCGTGGTCGATTTATCGGGCAGATCAGTATGTTCGGCCCGCCCGATGACACACTGTTGATTCGGTCCCTTCAGATAGCGGGAAATCTGCCTTACAGAGGCTTCGTCGCGATCAATGGCCGTGTACTGGGCGGGGCCTCGGCTCAGAATCAATCGCGCCGTTGCCCCCACACCTGGCGCAAACTCCACCACCTCATCGGACGATCGCACATCAAGGAGTTCCAGCATCTGTCGGGTCAGTTCCATCCCGCCCGGGCGGAGCGTCTGCTTCCCGAGACGGGCCAACAACATGAAGATGGGCATCTTAGACACATCCAGGTGTTCTCCTAGTCTGGGCTCGTGTTTCGACGTCATCTCTATCACTCCTTGCTTATGCTGATCCGTATATCCGCGGTCTGGTGTGGTGTCCATGGTGCTCAGGCCTGATTTCTACCACATTTCTAACACAGAACAGCCCGAACAACAGGAAAAACCATGGAACAAGATGAACTTAAATTATTGGGCAGGAAAAACGAGCCAATACGCGGGTAGGCTCACAGCCCAACGGCTTCAAGTCTGCCACTTTGAGTCACGGAGCCACCTCCCCCACGTCTTGACTTTCTGACCTCAGGGGAGTAGTAGAATAAGGACTATCTAATCCTGTGACGAACCCTGGATTAATCTGACTTTATTTCCAGTAGGGAAGGGGACCACAATGACAAAAACATCTCATTTATTTGCACTTGCGATGACTATGATAGTTGTTGGATGTGCTCCTGAGAGTGGTGAGCCGATCGATCTTGAGACGGAGCGCCTTGCCATCCTCGAGGCCGACCGAGCCTGGTCTGAAACACCTCCAGATGTTGAAGCCTTTGTCGCGGTTTTTGCCGACGGCGGTCGCTTTCTTCCTCCGGAAGCACCCGAGGCACACAGTAGAGAGGATATTCAAGCAGCCGTTTCCGGGATGTTCTCCCTGCCCGGTTTTTCGCTGAGCTGGAGTCCCAATTTTGCCGGCGTGTCCCAGGCTGGGGATCTGGGCTACTCCATTGGGGCCTTCGAATTCACAATGGATGATGCCGAAGGTAATCCTATCACCAGAAATGGTAAGTACACCTCGGTGTGGAAGAAACAAGAGGACGGCCAATGGAAAGTCGTCTCGGACACATTCAACTTCGACAGTCCCGCACCAACGAGTGGAGATTAAGAACAACTGGCGGCAAAAGGGTCGCCATCGGTTCTAGGTTCCAGCCTGATTGAGAAAGTTCGAAAAATGGCAAGGATTGGGGAGTCCTATCCGTTCGACTTCTCGTGGGCTTTCTGACAAGCCATTCACCCATCATCTTTTATCTGACTTGAAGGGGATAGGTACCAAAGGCAAAGTCGGAAGAGAAGACCTGGGCCGCCCCGCGTACATTGGCTGCCCCAATCGTAAACTCCAGGGTGAGGTTCCCACCGTCCGTCGTATAAGGCGTCGTTATCCCCAGAGGGGTCAGGATGTCTTCGACTACCTTGATGTTCACGGCTGATCGGGCTCCCAGGCTGCCCAGATTCAAGGGAGTGCCCAACGCCTGGGCGGTGCCTGTGCGAAGGGGAAGCGTGAACACCCGCACGGTGATGTCGCCCGCACTTAGGGAAGGGTTAAAGAGATAAACACGAGAGTTCAAGGTCGTGTTGTTGCCATTGATAAAGTTGGCGGCCAAAACCGTAGGACTTGCCCCCGAGATTCCGGGAACTTCCGCCAGGGGATAGGTGCCAAAGGCAAAGTCGGAAGAGAAGACCTGGGCCGCCCCGCGCACGGCAGCTGCTTGAATTGTAAACTCCAAGGTCAGGTTGCCGCCGTCGGTGGTGTAGGGTAGTGGGATCTGCAGGGGAGTAAGAATATCCTCGGCCAATTTGATGTTGAGTGCCGAGCGGGCATTCAAAGTTCCCAGATCCAGCGGTGTGGTAGTCAGTTCCTGGGCAAGGCCCCCTCGAAGGGGGAGCGTGAAGACTCGGACGCTCACATTCCCGGCGCTCTGCGAGGGATTAAAGAGATAGATACGGGAGTTAAAGGCTCCATCGTTGCCGTTCATAAAATTGGAAATCAACACCGTCGGACCTGCACTGGCGGTGGCCGGGATCTCCTGCAGGGGATAGGTGCCATAGGCGAAGTCAGAGGAGAAGACCTGAGCGGCACCTCGCACACCAGCCGCTTGAATCTCAAACTCCAGGGTCAGATTGCCGCCGTCGGTGGTGTAAGGCAGTGGGATCAGTAAAGGGGTCAGAATATCTTCGGCAACCCTAATGTTGAGAGCGGATCGGGCTTCCAGAGTTCCCAGAGCCAGTGGTGTAGTGGTCAACTCCTGGGCCAGGCCATTCTTCGAAGGAAGGGTGAACACGCGTACGGTTACAATCCCGGCACTTTGAGATGGATTCAAGAGATAGATATTCGAATCAAAGGCGGTATCGTTGCCATTCATAAAGTTAGCCACCAGAACGGTGGGGCCCGAGCTAAAAGTTGTGGG
>JAZFTY010000462.1:0-5185 GCA_036446935.1 Acidobacteriota bacterium
GTGCATATTTGCTGAACAGGAGGTGGTTATTCAGCAAGGCAGAAACGGGTTTTCCCTCATCGAACTTCTTATCGTCGTAGTGGTTGTGGTCACGGTCATTCGCGAAATCGTGATTCCCAATTTTTTCTAATCGAAGATTGAGAACTCACGAATCCCGACGGAACGCTTCGCGGAGATGCTCTGCACGACAGCACGAAGTCACGACAGCACAACAGCACAACCGCACCACAGCACGAAGTCACAACCGTACGAAGTCACGAATCGGTAGATTTGGGCATTTCCTTAATGTAGAGGTCGCGTTTCGGGTAAGGTATCTCGATACCCGCTTTGGCCAGGGCCTTGTAGGTTAAGGTGTTCAGCAGGTCCTGAATCCGACCCTTCAACACCGGTTCCTTGATCCAATAGAGGAGCTCAAAGAGAAGGGCAGAGTCCCCAAAACCGCGGAAACGAACCTGCGGTTCCGGATCACGAGCAATACCACCTTCCTTGGCCGCCTCCTGGGCCACCTCCAGCAAAATCTTTCTCACCAGGTCGACATCGGATCCGTAGGCGACACCCACGGGAATGCGATTGCGATATTTCACATAGGGACCGCCGCTTTCGTTGATGATTTTGGAGTTCCCGATGGTGGCGTTGGGTATGGTGATTTCAACGTCATCACGAGTGAGAATCCGGGTGCTGCGAATCCCGATTTTTGTCACCTGACCCCGCTCGCCTCCATCTAGCACGATAAAATCACCGATCTTATAGGGGGCGTCGGCCAGAATGAAGACGCCCGCAAAAAGATTGGCCAGGCTGTCCTTGGCCGCAAAACCTATGGCGATACCGATAATCCCGGCTGATGCCAGCCAGGCCGTGACATCCACATTCCAGGAAATGAGTACGAAGTAAAGGGCCCCACCAAATAAGATGATCCGGACAGAGATGTCGAAGAGGGGTTTGGTGTCGGGCTGGACAAGGTGAAAACTTTTCGGCTGCTGAGTCATCCAGTCCAGAATAAGAAGGGTCATGCGAAGCCCTAAGACGAGCCAGACCAGGACGACAAGAGTTTTGATCAGGCCAAAACCAATGAAACCAAAGGGGGCGGGAAACTCGACCAGAGTGAGCGCAACCGCCAATCCGGCTGCCAGAACGGAGTAGTAGATCGGTTTGTGAATCATGGCCAGCATCTGGTCGTCGATCTCGGTGGAAGTCTTTTGGGTGAGCCGAGTGAGTCCCCGGGTGAGAATCCAGTCTGCCAGCTTGGCCAGTACCAGGGATACCAGCACGACGCCCAGCGCCCGGATGTAATGGTTGTTCCCCAGATCCAATAAAGTCTCTTCTATCGTTTCCATGGTCTTTTCTTATCCCCCTTTACCCACGAATCATTTTATTCCCTAGTGAAACATTTGATATCCTAAATGCCTCTTTTCCTACAGAAAGTGAGACAAAGAAAACTTATGGTACACAAAGTTATCATTTTAGGCTCTGGCTGCGCCGGTTCCAGTGCAGCGATTTATACGGCTCGGGCCGATCTGGAACCGCTGGTCCTGGAAGGACATGAACCTGGAGGGCAGCTGTCCATCACCACCGATGTGGAAAACTATCCGGGGTTTCCCGAGGGCATCCAGGGTCCTGAACTGGTGGAGCGGATGAAACAACAGGCCCAGCGGTTTGGCGCAAACTACAAGATGGAAATAGCGAAGGAAGCCGATCTGAGCAAACGTCCCTTTAAGATATCGACCGAGAAGGCCACCTATGAGACGAAAAGCCTGATCGTGGCCTCGGGCGCCTCGGCCATACTGCTGGGGCTACCGTCAGAAAAGGAACTCATTGGGTACGGTGTATCGACTTGCGCGACCTGCGATGGATTCTTCTTTCGTGACAAGAAGATCATGGTGGTGGGTGGCGGAGACACGGCCATGGAGGAGTCTCTGTTTCTCACCAAGTTTGCAGAAAAGGTGACCGTCGTCCATCGGCGAGACGAACTGCGGGCTTCCAGGATCATGGCCGATCGGGCGCTCAACCATGAGAAGATCGAGTTCATCTGGGATTCGGTGCTGACCGACATCCTGGATCCCCAAAAGAAAAGCGTTGAGGCGGTGAAGCTAAAGAATTTAAAAAGCGGAGAGGAAACGACCCTGGATGTTCAGGGAGTGTTCATTGCCATCGGCCACAAGCCCAACACCGGGATTTTCGAAGGTCAACTGGAGTTGGATCAAGGGTACATTGTCATCC
The DNA here is from genome assembly GCA_036446935.1 of Acidobacteriota bacterium. Lineage (GTDB taxonomy): Bacteria > Acidobacteriota > UBA6911 > RPQK01 > JADFOI01 > JADFOI01. The sequence goes on from JAZFTY010000462.1 coordinate 2,218, forward strand.
ATGACGGCTCCAGGACCAATGTGGAGGGAGTTTTCGCGGCGGGAGATGTTCATGACCGCATCTATCAGCAGGCGGTGACTGCCGCCGGAGCGGGGTGTCAGGCAGCCATCGATGCGGAAAAGTTTCTCGACGAACTGGAGCAGACGGACAGCACGGCCCAGGCCGGCGCTGAGGCGGGTGCCGCCCACCCCTAACGATTACCTTCACGAGTAGAATCAAAAATCAAAGGAGTGGGTCAGCTTGATCACGAATGAGCGGTCCATTTCAGCGGGTGAGTCCGTGCGGTTGCGCGAATCATTGTAGACGATAAACAGATCATCGCCCGGCCGATAGATATAGTTCAGCCGGAAGTTGATCCCGATCACATCGCGGTCGCTGTTGTACTGGATCGTAGTGCTGGTCAACCATTTTCGGCTCAAAGCCACATTGATGCTGCTGTTCACCTGGTGGAAGGTGACCAGTTCTTCTCCTTCGACCAGACCGATCTTGTTAATGGAATAGGCCATGTCAGCGGAAAAGCCACTGCTGAGCTTGAAGACCGGGTTGATCTGCCACTGGTGGCGGCGGCCACCTTCTCCGTAGTAACCCGGTTCATAGCGGTAACTGAAATTACCGCTCACCATGCGAGCCGGATTCAAGGAATAGTTGAAGGGGACGTACCACCAGCTGTAGCGCCCGGGTGGGACGATCAATCCTCCCGGAAGGCGGAGCGGGGCGGTGAGATTTTCGGTCGGTTGATGAGGTCCGATTCGAATCGAACTGCCGTTCTGAAAGAAAGTGTTAAAGCCGAAATGATGGATCCGTGTCTGAAGCTCCCCGGTGGCTACGACCTCGAAATCCTCCAGATGGTATGAAAAATTGAACTGACGAATGGTCTCACTGTTGGGGCGTGGGGAGAGCGCAAACCGTGCATCGAGCTTGCGAGTGCCGGGTCGTTCGATGAAGCCCAGGTCCGACTGGAAGTTCTCATCCAGATAGACATAGTTGAAACGGGTATCCAGTAGATCGTCCAGCCAACCCAGTGTGAAAGACCCTATCAATTCGTTTTCTGAAACACCATCGGTGAAAGACCTGCCAAACATCGCATTGAGACTCAGATGCTGGTAGAAAATTAGGTTTTGATCAATTCCGACCACTCGATTGTAGTTCCCTCCTTCCGCCTGCCGGTTGGTGAAGAAAACTCCCATAGTAGAGCGTGACAAAAGGTCCCGTTTCAGGCGGAAGACGGTAAAGTTATCCCCCGGCTGAACCTCAAAGTCGTTGGTTTGAGTATTAAAAAATGCAAATTCATCGGTTTGGGCGTTCAGGAAACCCACCGTGAATTTTTCTCCGACCCGGCCCGTTAACTTGACTCCGCCCAGCATGGAGATCTCTTCTCCATCATCGGAAAGGCCAATGCGGCGACTGTGGTACAGCTTGACCTGAGCACGGCGCTCTCCTCGAACGATGCCAAATTCGAAAATGCCGGCTCCTTCCAGAAAAAACTCTCTCTTCTCGGGAAAAAAGAGGGGCACCCGGTCAAAATTGATGATCTGGTCGTCGACCTCCGTTTCGGCAAAGTCGGTGTTGAGGGTGGCATCCAGGGTCAAGCCCGAGGTGATCGGTATTTTGACGTCTTCAAGGCCCACATCACCCAGGAAAACGGTGTTTCGCTGTGCCGCCCCTTCGGTGTTGATCCTCCCTGTGATAAACGGCTTGATCCGCAACCTCAAGCTTTTTTCCGTTCCCGTCAGGCCGGTCAGGTGTCCTGCCTGAGAGACCTCGTGAAAATCAAAATCCCTGCTGAAGTTGTTCCAATAGGTCAATTCGTTTTTGCGCCGGATGATCCGTTCGAAATCCACCCCAAAAGAAACCTCTCCTTCCGATGAAGAAGCGAACCGAATGGACTTGAAGGGAATCTGGATTTCGGCAGACCAACCCTCCTCGTCGATGCTGGTTTCCACCTCCCACTTTTCATCCCAGCTGACATTGACGTCTATTCCCTCCCCGGTAATCAGTGCATCGTATTGGGTGCCTCGGGGGTTGATGCGAAACAGGAAGGCGTTTCGGTGATCGTGAAAGGTGTCCAAAATGACGGCAAAGCTGTCGTCATTCCCAAAGCTGTCGTCACGTCGCAGCTCCGTTGCCCGAATGCCTTCGGGCTGGCTGTCAAAATTACGGACCCCGAAATAAAGGTTTTCTCCGTCGAAAAGCGCGCGAACTTCGGTTGCCTCGCTGGCTGGCATGCCTTCGTTGGGATCCTCCTGGGTAAAGTCTCCAACCACTTGGGATCGGCTCCAGGCTTCCTCGTCGAGTTTTCCGTCCAACACCAGAGGCCCCTCCAATAGTGTGAGGTGCAGCCTCTTTCTCCCGTGTTGCTGGTCCTGAGGATCATCCTGGCCCATCAAGATCGGCTGCAGGAAAAGCAACAGGAGGAAATAAGTGCCTAGTTTTCTTCGGGTCTGCATCATGATCCGGTTCCTCGCACAGCTATGCTTCCTCGCTCTTGAGCCTAAACCCAACCTTCCGTTGTCCCCAGCTTTTAAAAAAACAGGTGTGTAGATGAAGCTCATTATTATTGCAATCAGCAGCCCGTCGAGTAAAGAAGAATACAACAATCGCTGAGATTTGGGCTTTTACTTGGGTTCTTTTTTGATATCTTATTTGGAACAGCGGAGTTGTAAAGGAGAGAGTAGTGAAAGTTCCTTTTGTCGATCTTACCGAGCAGCATCGAGAAATTCGCGATGAGATCGATGCTGTCATACGAGAAATTATCGACCAATCCCGCTTCGTGGGGGGGCCTCACGTCGAGACTTTTGAGCGCGATTTTGCTGCTTACTGTGGGACCCGCTATGCAGTTGCCTGCAAGAGCGGAACGGACGCACTGAAATTGGCCCTGATGGCCGTGGGTGTGGGCAGGGGAGAAGAGGTCATCACGGTTCCTCATACCTTCATAGCAACCGTTGAGGCCATTACCTCAGTCGGTGCC
>JAZFTY010000463.1:0-2567 GCA_036446935.1 Acidobacteriota bacterium
TTAGCCAAGGGAGGATGCCATGAAACTGACGGCAATTTTTACAGTCCTGGCAGTGATCGTCCTGGCAGGCGTCACCTATGGACAGGATGCCGAGCGTCTTTATGGCGTTTGGGAGATGACTTACTATTCTCGGGCAGGTCAGGTGGTGGATTGGACCGGCATTATGATCATTACCCCGAAGTATTTCACCCGCAACTACATGGCAAAACAGCGTCACTCTTTCCGAGATCAATATGAAAGCCTGGTCGATCTTCCCGAGCAGGAGAAGGACAACATGCTCGAGGCCCTATATTCAAAATATGGGAGCGCCAGCGGAACCTATAGAGTTGAGAACGACACCCTGACTTTCGAGCCGATTGTAGGTGGAAATCCCGCACTCCTGGGCCGACGGCCCTCTCGCCAAATCGAGTTGGATCCAAGCGGCACACGATTGAGCCTGAAAGGCACCATGACCCGTGGATACGGCGTGGAAGAGGTGTGGGTGAGACTGGAGGATTTCGATTAGCGGGCCACGAGTTCAATGCAACTTGCAGAGGTACTGCCCGTTTCGGAACTCACTGAAGAAGTGGTCACACAGGGGATGGTCTATAGGGTCGTGCCGTTTATCCGACTCCAAATTTCTTTCCGCAACGTAAGTCGTATGCTCCGCCTGATCAACCAGGACATGATACCAGGGCTCGTCCTTGGGGGGGCGGCTTCTAGCCATTTGCTCATACCATTCCTCCGTGCCCTGAAAGGTTGGATCGACATCGGCAATGACCCCGCGATAGTCGAACAGCCGGTGATGGACGAGCTGACCAATGGAAAACTTACAGGTGCTTTCAGTCATAATCTGTGAAGCACAATATTAGCATCTATATCCGGTTGCAAACTCTATTTTCAGGAAGACTGAAGCGATGAACACTTACCTGAATCGATTGATGACTCTAATCGTGCTATCGGCTGCAACGGCTGGCTGTGGGACGCCCGTTGAACGGTCTGACGTTCTGATTACCAACGCCCGCCTCATCGACGGTACGGGTAGGGTACAGGAAGGAGCTATGATCGCGATCTCCGGAGACCGTATTGAAGGAATCTTCTGGGAGGGCGAACCTAGAGAAGGCGACCTCACGATTGACGCTGCCGGCAGAACCGTGATGCCCGGGCTCATTGACTCTCACGTCCATCTACTTGTTGACGGGACGGTCGTGGACCAGGAGACCCTAGCTGAATACACCGGGTACTCAACCAGAAAAAATCTGGCCGGTTTTCTCGCTCACGGTGTCACCACCGTCAAATCTGCGGGCGACCCGGAGGATGCAATTCTTGAGCTTCGTCAACTCATCGAAGAGGGGAAAGTAGAGGGACCGAGACTGTTGGTCGTTGGTCCGGTCCTCTCGGCTCCGGGAGGACACCCTTCAATAACGCTTTTTGCTGACAATCCCTGGATACGCGAACGACTTGTGGGGGATCTGGCACGTGTGGAGGACGTCAAGGAGACGATCGACCGGCTGGCGGGAAAGGGTGTCGATGGCATCAAGATTGTCTATGAAGGAAGTGACGACGAGAGCCAAACCTATTTGTATAACAATCGCATCAGCATCCGTCGATTGCCCCGGGCAGTCATGGAGGCAATCATAGAAGAGAGCCACCGGCACGGCCTTCGAATCACAGCTCACACCTTCGAAGAAGAGGGAGTCGTTTCTGTGGTGGAGGCGGGAGTCGACTCTCTGGAGCATGGCGTGGTGGCTACAACTCCGGTCAGTGAGCCCGTGGTTGAGATGCTCCGTCAGGCAGGGGTATTTTACATTCCTACCTTACAGGTATTCCGCGCGGCCGAAGCAAGAGAGCGAGCCATGGCAAATCTGAAGCAGCTCTCCGAGGCCGGGGTAAGAATTGTACTGGGAACAGATACGGTGGGAAACACTCCTGCAGGTGCCAACACCATTAGCGAAGCCGAGCGTATGGTGGAAGCCGGCATGACTCCCGCTCAAGTGATCCAGGCAGCCACCCTCAATGCGGCCGAACATTTAGGAAGAGGCGATGACTTGGGGACATTGGAAACCGGAAAACTGGCGGACCTGATTATCGTCGAGGGTGACCCACTGGAAAATATCTCCGTCCTGCGAACTCCTTGGGTGGTCCTGAAGGATGGTCAAGTCGTGGTGGATAACCGCTAAAAGAAATTCTGCAGTGTCTGACCCTGCTCTTTACTCCAGGTCGGCCTTCTTTTGCCTTTCGATCTGCTTGCCAATGAATTCCGCTGAATGGAGCTTTCCTTTTCCGACCCCAGGACAAAGCGACTGAATATCGCCACTCCACTTTTTGGCGCTCATATTTTCCGGCCAAAAGGGCCAGGTTCGGCACTGAGTAGGGCGGGCTTCATAGACCGTACACTTCTTTTCAGAAAGGTAAATGCATTCGGGACTCCCGTTTTCAACCAGGTGATAAAACCCGTCAGTGCGAGCACAGTATTTTGTTGTGAACTCACGAGTGGTCATCTTGAAAAACTCAGCCAGGTTTTTCCGATCTTTCCGGGTGAGATAGACGTAGCCATATTCACCCCGAGAGGTACAGCAATTACCCGA
>JAZFTY010000464.1:0-2358 GCA_036446935.1 Acidobacteriota bacterium
CATATTAAACAGAGCAGAACTGAAACATAAATTTAAGCCTGTTAGCTCATTTGAATATGATGGAGTTTCTTATGAATACTCGACACAATCCTATAAGGAGTCTTTAGACTGGTTAGGTTTCTGCGGTGGGCCTAAACCAGTCAGCAAATGGTTAACTCGAGATAGCATAATAAAAGCGTTACGGCAGTTTGGATTTGCAGATATCCAAATCAATTTTGATCACCCTGATCATCCAAATGGCCCTGCATTTGCCCTATGTGCCCAAAAGGATAACGACGCGTCCCTCACTCACAAGCTTCGAACATAGCTCAAACTTCTTCGGTGTGAAGCGACCTCGATAATCGTTCACCAAACTACGGTTTGAGAGTTCTTTAATCCTAATAATTTCTTATGGGGTTCTGAACGGAAGCGTCCCCAACGGGATTTGAACCCGTGTTTTCGCCGTGAAAGGGCGATGTCCTGGGCCAGGCTAGACGATGGGGACTGTAAACAAGGCCGGGATTCTAGCATGTGCCTGCCGAGCTTGTCCACACGATGGAAGGTACGATACCACCTCATTTTGTCACCCGTCTGAAGACAATAGAGGACATCATGAACAGGGCGAAAACCCAGCAAAAGGTTGTCCTTGTTGGACACTTGCCTGACTGGGTCATCGAGAAGTATTTTTCCGACGTTCAGGTGATCCTCATAGAAGAATCATCTCGAAGTGACCTGCTCTCCTCCCTGGATCAAGAGGTGATCGGAATAGTGGCCCGCGGCTCTGCTTTAATCGACCGTGAAGTGATCCAGGCAGCTCCCAACCTTCAGGTGATCGCTCGGACGGGAGCAGGCTATAACACCGTTGACGTTGAAGCCGCATCTTCGCGAAACATCCCGGTATTGTATACGCCAGGAGCGATGTCCCGGGCAGTGGCGGAACACACCGTCGGCCTCATTCTGGCTGCCGCCAAGGATCTTCGCGGGTGGCACCAAAGGGTTCTGGAGGGAGCCTGGCAGGAGCGCTATCGTCGCCTCAACCTGGACCTCGAAGGCGCCACCCTGGGAATTGTGGGACTGGGTAGCATCGGCAGGCAGGTCTGGCATCTTCTCCAGAACTTTGACCTCACCGTACTGGTTTCAGATCCCTATCTCGAGCCCTCAGACTTCGCCCAGGAGAGTCTTCGCTCCGTCTCCCTGACGGAACTACTGGAGAACAGCGATATCGTCACCCTCCATGTTCCCCTCAAGAGTGACACAAGAGGTCTGATTAACGCCGCCAACATCGAAAACTTCAAGCCGGGCGCGATCCTCATCAATACCGCCCGCGGCGAGTTGGTGGAAAGCTATGACGTTCTATACTCCGCTCTGGAAAGTGGACGCCTGGGTTTCGTGGCCCTGGATACCCTGATCTCGGAACCTCCCGATCTGGCACACCCCATTTTTCATCACCCGAAGGTGTTATTTTCTGGCCATACGGCTTCCAGGACCAGCCGCGCCCAAGAGCGTATGTTTTGTACACTGGGTGAAGACATAAAAGCCGTGCTGCAGGGAAAGAAGCCAAGGAAAGAAAATGTGGTCAACCCACAGGTGATCGGTGCATAATATTTTTTTGAAAATGGCCTGATTAGGAGACTTGCAAACGGTGCTCTTGACTTGGTATGTTAACAACAGTTTTTTGGTAAGGACACGAAGGAGAGAAGGAGCGAATTAATGACTTACATTGTCACAGAACGATGTGCCTCCAGCCGCTACACCGACTGTGTGGCTGACTGCCCGGTTGACTGTTTTTATGAAATTAAAGATCCCCATATGTTGATCATCAACCCTGATGAATGCATCGATTGTGATGCCTGCGTTCCGTTGTGTCCTGTCAATGCCATCTATCCCGAGGCGGAAGTTCCCGAGGAATACGAAGAGTGGACCCCGAAAAATGATGCCGCTGCCTGCACGGACGACAACCGCATCACAGATACGGTGGGTTCCCTCGACGGAGCTCACTCGATCGAAGAAGTGAAGAAGAAGGAAGAGGAGAAATTCGGCAACTCATTGGCCGACCCTTCCAGTGCTGCCCACTGATTCCTCATCCATGAAACTCACTCGCTAATTTCCGCTCACCCCCTGGTGGGTCAAGCCCGGATTATGCATAGGTTCTTGTCACGAAGCGACGAAAGCGCCGACCTGGCAAGGGCGGGGGCACCCGCTTGCGGGTCGGAGGCACCCGCAAACGTACTGTAGGGTACGTTGAGGAGGCCGACCGAGCGCAACGCAGCCAGGGCGGATGATTTCGTCGCTGCAGTATAGAACTTATTCATAGTCCGGGCTCACCCCGATGCTGCCTCGTGTCGGCGTAGGTCCTTATACTCACCTCTGATGCCTCGT
>JAZFTY010000465.1:0-2472 GCA_036446935.1 Acidobacteriota bacterium
CCGGCAAAGATCACCTGAGCGAAACGATCCGCCTGTTCCCGTAGGGCTCGATTCAAGCGGGGATGATTGTGGCCATGAATGTTGACCCACCAGGAAGAGATGCCATCCAGAATGCGTTGGCCGTCGGAGGTATAAAGGTAAACCCCTTCCGCCCTTTCCACAGGAATGGCTTCGGGAGCGGTGAAGTGTTGAGTGTAAGGATGCCAGACATAGCGTCGGTCCTCTGCTACCCAGTGAGAAGTCGGGTCCTTGGAGTCCGTTTCCTGTGTACTCATGTCAGGCTTTGATCTTGAATTTCTCCCGCGCTTTTCAAAGACGACTCTAGCAGAGCCTTGCGGTCGAATCCACGGGCAGCCCGAAGTACGTTTTCCGGTGATAAAGTCGACAGGGGCTCGATTTCGCTAACGATCTGGACGCTCCCGAATTTTTCGATGGCCAGGCGATTCTCGCGATTCTGCGGTCCATTGAGCACCACTCCCACCAACTGTAAATCTCGAGAGCGCATAGCCTCAATGGTCAGCAGCGTGTGATTAATCGTTCCCAGGGTACTGGAAGCCACCAGCAGACAGGGAAGGGACATCTCTTCGAGAAGATCAGCCAACAGGTAACCGTCTGCGGTCAAGGGTACCAGTAAGCCCCCAATGCCCTCGATGACCAAAGCGCGCCCGGCATTTTCCTGTTGGTAGGTCTTCAGTGCTTGCACCACCTGTGGGGGATGGATCTTCTTTCCAGCCAGACGAGCAGCCAGATGCGGGGAGACAGGCGGTTCAAAAAGGTAGGACTCTTGAAGGATGTCCACCTCAGGGTCGCACAGGCTCTCGATTACCGATGTGTCCCGGTCCTCGGCCGATCCGGTGGCAATGGGCTTCCAATAGGCCAGTTTGAAATTCCCGGCGTAACGAGACAACAACACGGCACAGGTAATGGTCTTGCCGATTTCCGTTCCCGTTCCCACAACGACCAGGCTCATCGCTTACCTGCTCTGTTCACTGCCTTCTCCACGGCTTCGGCCAACTGGTCGATTTGCTGTTCGGTGTGATCGGCATGAACAGAAATTCTCAGCCGGGCCGTTCCTGGTGCCACCGTGGGTGGGCGAATGGCCCGCACGTCCAACCCTTTTTCCTGGAGGTGCTGTGCCACCGCCAGGGCCCGCTCACTTTTTCCCAACACTACGGGGACAATGGGGCCGGCGCTCTGCAGAGTATCCAGCCCTGCTTCTTTGAACCGCTGGCGGAGCTGATCAGCCAGCAGGCACACGCGCTTTCTCCGCTCCGGTTCGGCATCGAGCAGATCCAGACCTGCTTCCACGCCATAGAGAAGAAGCGGAGGGACGGCCGTCGTAAAGATAAAGGAGCGGCAGCGGTTGATCAGATAGTCGATGAGCACCTGAGGTCCCGCCACGAAAGCACCAAAGAAGCCAAAGGCTTTCCCGAAGGTCGACACGATAGCCAGGGCCCGTTTTTCCACGCCGAAGCGCTCGGTCAGACCGGAGCCTCTCTCCTCTCCAAAAACACCCACCGCGTGGGCGTCGTCCACAATCAAGTTGGCCTCGTACTTCTTGGCCAATTCAGCATAGGTTTCAAGCGGGGCGATATCTCCGTCCATGCTGAAAAGGGATTCGGTGACCAGAAAAGTTTTTCCTTTCGGATGGGGCTGGATCAGAGCTTCTTCTACAGCTCCTAAATCGAGGTGCGGAAAAACGATCTTCTGGCACCCACTCAGGCGCAAGCCGTCGATAATGCTGGCATGGTTTTGGGCATCGGAAAGAACCCGATCCTGGCTTCCTATCAGAGCCGTTAATACCCCGATATTGGTCTGGTATCCGGTTGGGAAAATCAGAGCCGCTTCCGTTCCTTTAAAACCGGACAGTCTTTGCTCCAGGGCTTGATGCCGGGAGGTATTTCCGCGCAACAGTCTGGAGGCCGGCGAGGACACCGAGTCCAGCCCGGTGGCTTGCTTGAATTTCTCCAGGATAGCGGTTCGAAAGCTGGGGTCCCGAGAGAACCCCAGGTAGTCATTGGAGCAAAAGTCAAGACCTTGGGGAAGGGTCAAGCTGCGGTAAAGGTTCTGGCTCCGGATTTTCTCCAGTTCCCTTTCCAGTTCCCGGAGAAGATCATTCATGGCCCTTCGAGCGGCGAGAGCCCGAGTTTATCCAGCAAGGCGCGGTCGTGGTAATGGTCCGGATTGGGTGTGGTGAGGAGTTTCTCGCCGCTAAATATGGAGTTGGCTCCTGCCACAAAGCAAAGGGCTTGAGTCTCCACCGACATTTCGGTGCGTCCTGCACTGAGTCGAACTCGGCTCTTGGGCAGGACGATCCGTGCCGTGGCGATCATACGGACAATCTCAATGGGATCCACCGGGGAGCGATCACCCAAAGGAGTTCCCTTGACCCGAACCAGTGCGTTGATGGGAACGCTTTCCGGATGGGGATTCAGGTGAGAGAGAACCCGCAAGAGAGCGATCCGATCCTGC
>JAZFTY010000466.1:0-2051 GCA_036446935.1 Acidobacteriota bacterium
AAACATCTCGCTCTTGACCGAACGACGAAGAGTGGACCGAATTTGTTCCGCAGTAGGCCAGATATCACTCAGGTAAACGTCCTTTTTCTCGCTGTCCTGGCCCAGAGGCTGGTTGTAAAGGTCGATGTCCATTCGCCCGGCTAGAGCATAGGCTACAACCAGAGGTGGGGAGGCCAGATAGCTAGCACGAACAAGGGAGTTGATGCGCCCTTCAAAATTGCGGTTACCGGAAAGCACGGCACACACCACCAAGTCCTGCTCCTGGACTGCGCGAGCGATCGATTCCGGGAGTGGGCCGCTGTTCCCTATGCAAGTGGTGCAGCCATAACCCACCAGCTGAAACCCAAGTTGATTGAGAAAGGAGAGCAAGCCGGCTTCCTCAAGATACTCGGTCACGACCTTGGATCCGGGGGCCAGACTGGTTTTGACCCAGGGCCGGCTCTGAAGACCTCGCTCCACAGCATTCTTTGCCAGCAACCCTGCTCCCAACATGACCGAAGGATTCGAAGTATTGGTGCAGCTGGTAATGGCGGCAATGACCACGGTTCCATGGCGAGGCTCATTCTCCTCGCCATTGGGTGACTCACCTGTCATGGCCTTCAAACTCTCTGCAAAGGCCTCTCTTGACCGTCGCAGAGGGATGCGGTCCTGAGGACGCTTGGGTCCGGCCAGACACGGCTCTACCGTTGCCAGGTCCAGTTCCAGGGTGTCACTGTATTCCGCTTCAGGGCTTTCCTCGGTATGAAAAAGACCCTGTGCCTTTGCGTAGGCTTCCACTAGCGCAATCTGCTCGGCACTGCGGGCGGTCAAATCCAAATACTCGAGAGTTTCAGCGTCAATGGGAAAAATGGCACAGGTTGCCCCATATTCAGGGGACATGTTCCCAATGGTGGCCCGATCGGCCAGGGAGAGTTTCGTCATTCCGGTTCCATAAAACTCAACCAGTTTCCCCACCACACCTTTCTCACGCAGCATCTGGGTAATGGTGAGCACCAGGTCAGTGGCGGTCGTCCCTTCCGAAAGGGTTCCAACCAACCTGAACCCGACCACCTGCGGAATGAGAAGACTGATGGGCTGGCCAAGCATGGCCGCTTCCGCCTCGATCCCGCCAACACCCCAACCCAATACTCCAAGTCCATTGACCATCGTGGTGTGGCTGTCCGTTCCCACCAGCGTGTCGGGATAGGCAACCGGCCGGCCCTCAATCTCGGACTCAAACACCACTCGAGCCAGATACTCCAGATTGACTTGATGCACTATGCCGGTGGCGGGGGGAACAACGCGAAAATTACGAAAGGCAGATTGCCCCCAGCGCAGAAAGGCGTACCGTTCCTGATTCCGCTCAAACTCTTTCTCCACGTTGAGTTGAAAGGAATTGGACTGACCAAAGGAATCCACCTGGACCGAATGATCGATGACCAGTTCCACAGGGACCAGCGGATTAATTCTGTCCGGGTCTTCTCCCATTGCGGCCATGGCATCACGCATCACGGCTAAATCCACCAGGGCAGGAACCCCGGTAAAGTCCTGCAGGAGAACTCGCGCCGGTGTAAAAGCGATTTCCCGATCGGGTTGTTTTTTGGGATCCCAATGGGCCATGGCCTCGATATCCTCACCCGTGACCGCTTCTCCATCCTCGTGGCGAAGCAGGTTTTCCAACAGAATTTTCAGCGAGAAGGGCAATCGGCTGATATCTCCGATCCCTTCCACCCCGGCGGTAAGACTAAAGTAGTCCACTTCCCGCCCTTGAACTTCCAAAGTGGAGCGAACCCCAAAACTATCCAAACTTTTTCTGGCCATAACAAAGTCTCTGGTAAGAACAATACTGCCGTCATCAGACAACTGCAACCCGTCTCCATTTAGTACAATTTTCTAATGCCCAAGAGGATTACTCTTATTCCGGGAGATGGAATCGGTCCTGAGGTGACCGCTGCTGCGGTTCAGCTTCTGGAGGCGGCCGGAGCCGACCTGGAGTGGGAAGAGGTGGAAGCCGGCCTGGGGGTTGTTTCCAAGTACGGAAAACCCCTTCCCGATCAAGTTTTAGAGTCTAT
>JAZFTY010000467.1:0-6492 GCA_036446935.1 Acidobacteriota bacterium
CACGGTTAGGAGCCCCCCGCTGGGTAAGAAAAGGGTTCGCCCCGGATCAATGTGACGATACATTCGATCCATATCACCGGCGTTTTCTGCCGCCAGGAGATCCAACTCTGCCAGCTTCACATCCTCTGCATCATCCGCCAGCGCAACAGTCGTCAGGAACATGCCGACTATGAATAGTGTTGTGAATGTTTTCATCTTGATTTCCTACCTCAATGAAGTGTTGGGTGTTGGGCTAGATGCTAGCGACTGAGGGGATTAAAGACAATGGAGATTCACAGTCGGAGTTTCCCGAATTTGTTCTGGCCCGTGGGCTGAAGAGGGCCCGCAGGTAAAAGTCGGCTGACCCAGGTTTCTTCGGTAGGGAGAGTTTGAGGACAGTCCCCGAATTCTGGGAGAATTCTTGGGACAGTCCCTAAACTCTCCTATCAAGCACGACTAGTCCACCGGCACCAGGCGTTTGAGTTCCTCGAACCAGTTGAGGATGACAATGATTTCCGTCGGCACCAGATCCTGCTCACGCTGGATCATCAGGAAACGCTTCCCATCGGGGGAGATGTCGTAACTGCTTCCAGGCTCATCACCAGACAGGACTGGCAGAAAGCGCCCTTCAAAGAGCAGACGCGGTGTCCCTACCGAGAGCTCCGGCTCGGTCTTGATGGCAACGGCCATCATTCTATCGCCATTGCGGTAGAAGAGGTCTCGGCTGTCCGGCCCCCACAGGGGCTCGGCGCCGCCGCCGACCGACACCTGTTTCTTCCCACGGGGGCCGGTGACGCTAAAGGGTTGCACCCATACTTCATCACGGCCTGTTTCATTGGACGTATAAGCGAGCCAGAGGCCGTCAGGTGAAAACATCGCCCCCATTTCTTCGAACTCTGTGTCGAGGAAGGCCCACGGCTCCTGCTCGCCCTCAAGCGGAAGCATCCAGATGTCCTGTCCGTTTACGGGATCTAGCAAGTCATTAAAAGCCAGCGTTTGGCCGTCGGGTGACCAGGAACTGGGATATTGTCCCCGCCCCTCTTCGCGTTCCAGGAGTAACTCCTGCCGGCCGCTGCCGTCGGCAGGTCTCCACCACAAAATCGGGCCCTCACCCGTCATTTCAGAAGCAAAGGTCACCCGCTTGCCATCGGGGGTCCAGATGGGAGCAAAGTCCTCTCCCGGATGGGACGTCAGCCGGCCCAAGGAGCCTCGCTCTACCTCAGAGACCCAAACATCGTAGTTCGACCCTTCACGGATGGTCACCGCCACCTGCTGGCCATTGGGCGAGAGGCTGGGGTGCATATACTCTCGCGGTTCGGCCGGCAGTGGCTCGACCTCTCCCTGCCGGTTGACCCAAACCAGCCTGCGGTCCGGTATCAGCATACCTCCTGGGACGTAGGCCAGGGATCCGTCATCGGACAAGGTGAAATGGGCTGCGCCGCCAGATTCCATCAAGAGACCCTCGACGACAGTGACTGGGTCTCCGGTCCGCTCAAGCCGTTTCAGATCAAAAGGTACCGCCAGAAGTGCGCCCGCCCGGCCAAAGACGATGTGCCCTGTGGGGGAGTAGCGGGCGTTGGTGCCTCCGTCGAGCAAAACATCCATCTTTCCCGTCTCCAGGGAAAGCACGGCAATGCGGGCATCATCGAAACTACCCCCTGTATCGATAGTGAAGAGAACCGCCTTGCCACCGGGCAGAAACTGGGGCCAGCGGTGGCTATATTCTCCTTTCGGAGGGTCGGTTGTGGTCAATATCTGACCTCCACTTGGCCTGCTCGGAGCGTCGGAAAATGCGTCAGGCGGCGGCGTCTCCCCGACGGCTAAGATTCGCTCTAGGCCTCCATTTTGGCTCGATGTGTATATGATGGTGTCGTCCGGCCCCCAGGTCGCCCCCCGCGTGACCGGAGATATGATGGCGAGGTTCTGGGGTGCCCCGCCTGAGACGGATACCTTCTTCAGTTTGCTGCCAGCGAGAAATCCCACCGATTGCCCGTCGGGCGAAAAGAAGGGGCTGTGGCCGCCCTCGGTCCCGGGGATCGGCGTGGCCTCCAACCGATCCATTTGGCGCAGGTAGAGCTGCCTGTTGCCACCGCGATTAGCGACATAGACCAGGCGGGTGCCGTCCGGTGAGAGGGTCACAGCAGGGCGCCAAGTCTCGACCTCAAAGGGCGCGGTTGACGGCAGCTGTATGACCAAACGCTTCAGGGGTACTGGTGGCGAGAGAGGTGGACGCATCAGACTCCAGATCGCCACGCCTATGGCAGCGCCTGCCAGGGCAACTAAGCTTAGGGTGATGGTCCGTCCCCATCGACCCGATTGTTCCGCTAAGGTCTGCCCGATCGGCGATACCGGTGCAGGTTCACTCAGGGCCTTCTTGATCTGAATCCGTACGTTGGCAATATCATGTAATCGGTCATGTGCTTCCTTTTGGAGACAGTCCTCCAGCAATTCCCTGATTCTCCCAGGTGTGTCACCAGGCAATTTCTCCCAATCCGGCTCACTCTTGAGCACCGATGCAATGGTCTCGGTAATCGTCTCTCCTTCAAACGTCCTCTTGCCCGTCAACAGCTCGTACAGGACGGCCCCGAAGGCAAAAATGTCTGCTCTCTTATCCACAGGCTTTCCTTTGGCCTGCTCTGGACTCATGTAAGCAGCTGTTCCCAGGATTACACCCGCACGAGTCATCTCCTCGGTGAGGGTGGGAGATTGGGACATGTCAGCAGGAGAAATCTCTTCCTCGAAAGCCTTCGCCAGCCCAAAGTCCAGGATCTTGACCTTTCCTTCGGGTGTGACCTTCACGTTGGCAGGTTTCAAGTCACGGTGGATGACACCCTTCCCGTGAGCGGCTTCCACACCTTCAGAAATCTGTCGGCAGACTTCCAGAGCCTCCTCAATGGGTAGTGGACCTTTGGCAACACGCTCTTGCAGGGTTTCACCTGGGACCAACTCCAGAGCAAGAAAGCGCACACCATTCGCCTCTTCCAGTCCATAGATAGCCGCGATGTTGGGGTGATTCAGTGAGGCCAGGAGTTTGGCCTCCCGTTCAAACCTGGCCAGTCGCTGGGGGTCCTGGGTGAACTGCTCAGGCAGAACTTTGATGGCCACCTCACGGCTTAGGTTGGTATCCTCGGCACGATACACCTCGCCCATGCCACCCTGGCCGATCTTTTCGATGACTTTGTAATGGGAGAGTGTTTTGCCAATCATCCTAGTTGTCCGAAGGCACCAGGCGTTTCAGTTCCTCGAACCAGTTGAGGACGACGTTGATTTGGGTCACCTGCTGTTCACTTTCTTTGATCATTAAGAATCTCTGACCATCGGGTGTAACGTCGTATTGTCTGCGGGCCTGACCGCTCCCGTACCGCCCCTCGAAGAGCAGCTTTGGCTTCCCTGAAGTGAAGGCTGGCTCTGTGGTGATATCGACCGCCATCATCTTATTTCCGTTGCGATAGAAGATGTTCTGACCGTCGCGAGTCTGCACCCACGCCGCCTCGTCACCTCCATCGGCAGAAATCTGCCATTTGGCACCAGTGGTGGGAAAGGGCTGAACGTAGATTTCCTGTCGGCCGGATTCATTGGATCGATAGGCTACCCAATGACCGTCGGGAGAAAACACCGCACCGGTTTCAGTAGCGGGTGTCACCAGAAAAGGCTCAGGTTTGCGCTCACCCTCGGAGGGAAGCATCCAGATATCCCCGCTCGAGATCGAGCTGAGCTCTGTGTAGGCCAGGAACTTACCGTCAGGCGACCAAGAATGAGGAGACTTGGAGATTTCACTTACTAGAAGTTGTTCTGCAGCACCCGTGCCATCGGCCAGTTTCGAGAATAGATCTTGGGTTCCAACCCGGGTCGATTGGAAGGTAATCGACTTCCCGTCAGGCGTCCAGAGAGGCCAGGCGCCACCATCATCGAACGTCAGTCGCGTAAAAGTATCGGCCTGGATGTCATAGATCCAGATGCCAGTTTTGTTATCCTCCTCGATGGTAATAGCCAACCTCTGTCCGTCTGGTGAGAGGTGGAGAATACCATAGTTATCCGGAGGCGCAGCCAGTGGCTGATCAACACCTTTTCGATCCACCCAGACCAGGCGCTCACTTAAATCTGTACCACTCGGAACATAGACAAGAGTTCCGGTGTCAGAAAACACGAAATGAGCGAAAAATGAAGGAGGCCCTGACTCAGCGACGCCCTCAAGGATGGGGATGGGAGAGCCTGTCACTTCCAGCTGCTCCAGATCAAAAGCCACGGCCATGAGCGTTCCTGACTGGGAATAAACCAAGTGACCGCTCGGAACATAACGCCCACCAAAAGCTCGTTCCAGCACCACCCGTCGCTCCTGGGTCTCCAGGGATTGAACCTCAATTTGAAAATCGCCCGCCGAGACGGCAGTGAAGAGCACTGTCTTGCCATCCGGCAGGAATTGCGGCGAACCATGGTTGCTTTCGCCACTCTTGAGGGTGGTCAGGACCTGCAGGGCGCCGCCGTCAGCCGACACCTGGGAAAGCGGAGAAAAAGTGATTGGTGTTAGCACAATGGTATCATTCGGGCCCCAGCTTGCCTGGGCGTAAGGACTCGAAACATCAGCCAGAATCACTGGAGCGCCACCGCTTACTGAGACTTTCTTGAGTTTGGCGTCGGCAAAGAATCCTAGCCACTGCCCATCCGGGGAGAAAAAGGGGTAACTTGCACGTTCGGTGCTAGGGATGGGCTCTGCCTCCAGTTGATCCATGGCACGCAGGTAAAGCTGCGTGATGCCCCCACGGGTAGCAGCATATGCGAGACGGGTACCATCCGGGGAGAGGGCCACGGTGCCCGCCCTCAGATCTGCTATTCGTGCGTCGGCTGGCAGGGTCACCACAGAGCGGACGATGGGTGGTGGCATTGAGGCTGTGGGTCTCAGATTCCAGAGCATGAGGGCAATGATGAACGCCATCATCCCTGCAAGACTCCAGGGAATGGCTCGCTTCCAAAGTACAGGCTGAACCGAACTGCCCTCTCCAGTCGGCGATGCCGTGGTAGGCTCACTAAGTGCCATATTGATCTCGATCCGTACATTGGCTATCCCATCAAGGCGATCATGAGCGGCTTTCTGGAGGCATCGGCCAAGCAGATCTCGGATTCTCCAAGGTGTGGTCGCAGGTAAGGCCTTCCAGTCCGGCTCACTCTTGAGAACCGCCGCAATTGTTTCGGTTATCGTCTCTCCCTCAAACGCCCTTTTCCCCGTCAATAGCTCGTACAGCATAGCCCCGAAAGCAAAAATATCCGCCCTCTTGTCCACAGGTTTTCCTTTGGCCTGTTCGGGACTCATGTATGCAGCCGTTCCCAAAATGACACCGGCACGAGTCATCTCCTCGGTGAGGGTAGGGGATTGGGACATGTCCGCAGGAGAAATTTCTTCCTCGAAAGCCTTCGCCAGCCCAAAGTCCAAGATCTTGACCTTACCTTCGGGGGTGACCTTCACATTGGCGGGTTTCAGGTCACGATGGATGACGCCTTTTTCATGGGCGGCTTCTACGCCTTCAGAAATCTGGCGGCAAACTTCCAGAGCCTCCTCAACGGGTAATGGGCCTTTGGCAACACGCTCTTGCAGGGTTTCACCTGGGACCAGCTCCAGAGCAAGAAAGCGAATACCATCCGCCTCTTCCAGGCCGTAGATGGCTGCTATGTTGGGGTGATTGAGTGAGGCCAGCAGCTTAGCTTCCCGTTCAAACCTCGCTAAGCGTTGGGGGTCTTTGGTGAACTGCTCAGGCAGTACCTTAATCGCCACTTCACGGCTCAGGTTGGTGTCCTCAGCACGATACACCTCGCCCATGCCACCCTGGCCGATCTTTTCGATGATTTTGTAATGGGAAAG
This sequence comes from Acidobacteriota bacterium, assembly GCA_036446935.1. GTDB lineage: Bacteria > Acidobacteriota > UBA6911 > RPQK01 > JADFOI01 > JADFOI01. Next base: position 5,834 of record JAZFTY010000467.1, read on the forward strand.
TGTCTTGCCAATCATTTCCAATTGGGTAATTCCTGGAGTCTGTTCGTCCTGTTCGTGTTCCGCCGGCCTTCTTCCCTCAGTTAGTTCTCCAAAAGTTCTATAAATCCGATTCTGGCCACACCTGCACCATCGGAGCTGCTCCACCAGACTCGATTGGGATTGTTCTGATCGACTTCAATTCTTCTCACATCTGTTTCGGCCTGGGGCAGTGGGAACTCCACCCACTGGTTCGTCTTCGGATTGAACCGTGCGATTTTATCCACCCGATGCAAGGTGACCCAGACAAAACCGTTCGTTCGATCGACGCTGACAGAATAGGCGCCGTTGTAAGAAGGTGTGGGAGGATCAAATATGGTCATCTCCGCGGTGTGCTGATCGATCTTCATGAGCTTTCCCGCCCTCCACAGGGCAACCCAGACATTGCCTTCTGAATCGGTGTCCATGCGGCGCGGATAGACGATACCTTCCACAGGGATTTCAAACTCATCCACCACCCCCGTCTTGGGATCGACTCGGGCCATCAGGTCCACGCTTTGCAGAGCGAACCAGACTCTCCCGTCGCCGGCTACCGTTGCCCCGTATCCGCCGGGGCTTTTCTGGGTTCGGGTCCAGGTTGGCGTGTCCCAGGAGCTCCATTCCTTGGTGAGAGGATTGAGCCT
>JAZFTY010000468.1:0-2569 GCA_036446935.1 Acidobacteriota bacterium
TTACCTTTATACCTCCGACGGCCAACGCATTCTGGATGGCATCTCTTCCTGGTGGGTCAACATTCATGGCCACAATCATCCCCGCTTGAATCGAGCCCTACGGGAACAGGCGGATCGTTTCGCTCAGGTGATCTTTGCCGGCTTCACTCACCAACCGGCCGTGCAACTGGCCACTCAACTGGTCCAGCGAACACCGGCTAATCTCACCCGTGCCTTCTTCTCCGACGATGGCTCCACTGCGGTGGAAGTGGCGTTAAAGATGGCCTATCAGAGCTGGAGAAACCGGGGTGAGTTCAAAAGAAACCTGTTTGTGGCCTTTGAACACGCCTACCACGGAGATACCTTTGGGACCATGGCGGCTGGGGGAGTTGAGGTCTTTCACTCGGAATTCAGCGGTCTGTTTTTTGAAGTTCGCCGGGCCCGGGTACGGCAGTCCCAGCCCAGGAGAGTAGATTCCCCAGAGGCGTCACGCCCAGCGGAAGAGCTGGAGGCAATCCTTGAGCGGGAGGGACACCGGGTGGCGGCAGTGATCATGGAACCGATGGTTCAGGCGGCAGGCGGGATGATCGTATGGCCGGTTGAGTTCTTACGTCATGTGCGAGAGGTGACCCGGCGTCACGGCATCCCGCTGATTGCCGATGAGGTGTTTACGGGATTTGGACGAACCGGAAAGATGTTCGCCTGCCAACACGGCCCTATTGAACCCGACATCCTTTGCCTTTCCAAAGCCTTAACGGGTGGGTATCTGCCCCTGGCAGTTACCCTGGCCAGCGAAGACATTTATGAATCCTTTTTGAGCGAGGATCGGCGGAAAACTTTTTTTCACGGTCACTCTTTTACCGGCAATGCCCTGGCTTGCGCTGTGGCCTTGGAGAGTCTAACCCTGCTGGACGAAACGAAGGGTCTTGATCGGGTCATGGAGCTGGAGGGGCTCTTCACCAAGCGTCTCGAGCAGCTCAAATCTCTCCCGGTCGTGGAGGAAGTTCGAGGGATGGGGGCCCTCGGAGTCGTGGAGCTGTCCACCCAGGGAGAAAGCGGATACCTGGACGAAAGAGGCCCGAAGTTGGCTCAAGCCTTTCTGGAACGAGGAATTCTCCTTCGTCCTCTCGGAAACGTTCTCTATTTTCTCCCTCCCTATGTGATCACGAATGAGGAAGCCCACTCGGTTTTCGATGCCATCGAAGAGGTTCTGGCCGGAACCTGACCACCTAACCTCCTGACCTCCTGACCGCACAACCGCGCGAAGCGCGCTGCGCGCTTGTGATCACCCCTGGCGGTGACTTAAAATGCCAAAAAGTCGCCTCTGGCCCGCAGGCTAAAGCCTGCGGCTCTGACGGAGTCGGCAAGGAATATTCAGAGCCGTGGGCTTCAGCCCACGGGCAAACAGGGAGGTCATGATGCCCCATTCAACACAGCCTGAAACAAATCTTCTGGCCCGACGCCATTTTTTGACCTATTTCTCCGGCCTGGGGTTGTCTTCGACTCTCCTTCCCGGCGTCCTGTGGGCGAAGATGCAGGAAGAGCAGGTTCAAGAAGTCACCAAGGAGATGATCAGCGGTGCCGAGCAGCTGGCCGGTTTGGAGTTCACCGACCAAGAGCGGGAATACATGGTGGAGGGGCTGAATCAAAATCTGGAACGGTACCAGGAATTGCGGGAGATCCCTCTCCAGAGCACCGACTGGCCCAGCCTGCAGTTCAACCCCGCTCTCCCTGGGATGAGCTTTGACACCGAGCGACGGCCCTTCAAGATGAGCACGCCGACCAATCGGGCCGCCCCCACCAACCTGGAAGAGGTGGCCTTCTGGCCGGTGACCGATCTGGCCCTGCTGATTCGATCACGGAAAGTTCGCTCCCTGGATTTGACCCGGATGTATCTGGAGCGGCTTAAAAAATACGATCCTTTACTGAAGTGCGTCATTACCCTGACCGAGGATTTGGCCCTGAGGCAGGCTCAGGCGGCAGATCGGGAGATTGCAGCGGGTCGTTATCGAGGACCCCTTCACGGCATCCCCTGGGGGGTGAAAGATTTGCTGGCAACCCAACAATATGAAACCACCTGGGGAGCAGCTCCCTACAGAAATCGGATCCTGGACTACGACGCCACCATCGTCGAACGGCTGGAGGCAGCCGGCGCCGTGCTGATAGCCAAGTTGAGTACCGGAGAGCTGGCCTCGGGAGACATCTGGTTCGGAGGCCAGACGGTGACTCCCTGGAATACCCAGGAAGGAACCCGAGGTTCTTCGGCTGGACCGGGTGCGGCCACGGCAGCTGGCCTGGTGGGTTTTTCCATTGGCACCGAGACCCGAGGGTCCATTATTTTTCCATCCACTCGATGCGGACTGTCGGGACTGCGCCCCACCTTCGGCCGGGTCAGCCGATACGGGGTCATGCCTATCAGTTTCAGCATGGACAAGCCCGGCCCCATGTGCCGGAGCGTGGAAGACTGCGCCCTGGTCTTCGATGCCATTTATGGACCTGACGGCAAAGACGGAGCCCTGGTGGACTTACCCTTCAACTGGGATCCGGAGCTGGACATTCAACGGTTGCGGGTGGGTTACCTCAAGAGTGC
>JAZFTY010000469.1:0-4611 GCA_036446935.1 Acidobacteriota bacterium
GCGCTATTGAACTCAACGACGGTTTCGCCACCGGCCACCATCAATTTGCCATGCTCTTAGCCACACTCAATCGACTCGACGAGGCCCTTGTTGAAATTAAACGGGCTCACGAGTTGGATCCGCTATCGCCCATTATCAGCACAGCCGTGGGCCGGATTTTGCACTTCTCCCATCGATTCGAGGAAGCCACGGCTCAGTGCCGGCGTACCCTTGAACTCAACTCCCAGTTCGCTGGAGCCTATTTTGATCTGGGTCTAACCTACATCCTGCAGGAGATGTACTCGGAGGCGATCGCAGCCTTCGAAAAGTTGAAGGAGCTGTCGGAAGATCCAAAGGGAGCCATGCTGTATCTTGCCGCAACCTACTTCCGAATGGGAGACCGTGACAAGGGGTTGGAAATCTTTGACGCACTCATGGAGATGTCAAAAACGGAGTATGTTTCCCGCATTCCTTTGGCTTCCGTCTACAACGAATCAGGAGACCCGGAGAAGGCCTTTGAACTCCTGGAGCAAGGATATAAAGCCAGAGACAGCAACCTCGTCTATCTGCCCTGTGAGCCCGTCTTTGATTCCCTTCGTTCCGACCCCCGCTTCCAGGACCTGCTTGACCGCATGGGGCTTCTCCAGCCGGGAGTTATTAGCCCGGATTACGCATAAATTATCTACTGCAGCAACGAAATCATCCGGCGTGCGTTGCGCACCGCCTGCGTTGCGCTCGGTCGGCCTCCTCAACGTACTACAGAGAGTACGTTTGCGGTGGCCTTCCGTCGCGCGTGGCGCAACGCACCCAGGTCGTTGCTTTCGTCGCTTCGTGACGAGAATCTATGAATAACCCGGGCTATCCCAGGGTGAGTCTATCCTCCCAGTCCGGACCTATTGCATCCTTCCTGACCACAGTCGTATACTCCTCATTCTTTAGAAGGAGAATAACCAGCCAAAGAGCCGTCAGGAGGAGAGACTCATGAATCCAGAAAACGCCAAAGCCATGGCCGAATTTTTCATTCCTATCGTTGCCCAGGAAGTCGAGATCAACGTGAGGGTTTTCAAGGCTGTTCCTGAAGAAGAGCGCGACTACAGGCCGCACCCGAAGTCCATGAGCGCCCTGGAACTCGCACGCCATATATCTTTGGAAGACGTGTGGTTTCTTCAGGCAGTAATCGACGGTCAATTTGGTCCCATGCCACCCCAGGGTGAGGACTCCGAAGTGAAGTCGGTAGCCGACGCCATTAACCTCTATAACGAAAAGATGCCGGCATTAATGGAGCAGGTGAAGTCTCTCTCCGGGGAGCAGCTGACCCAGGAAGTGTCCCTCCTGGGTATCTTTAATTTACCGGCCATTGGCTTTTTGTCATTCATGATTCGCCATACGGTTCATCACCGAGGACAGTTGTCCACCTACTTAAGACCCATGGGCTCCAAGGTCCCCCAGATCTATGGGGGCAGTGCTGATAACCCCATGGAAATACCCGAATCCTAACAATAAGGAAAAAGGATGAAACTGCACCCGAAAATCTCACTTGAACCCGTTGATCCTGACCATTTCACTGGAGAGGTACTGGCCGGTATTGTCCTGGAGGAGAACCAGGATGAAGGGCTGCGAGTGTATCGAGTCACCTTTCCCCCCGGCGGACGTACCGTCTGGCATCTGCACACTGGAGTGCAGATGCTCTTTGTGGAGGAGGGAAGAGGTCTGGTTCAAAAGGAAGGGGAAGCCATTGTGGAGATCGGGCCTGGGGATGCGGTGCACATCGCTGCCGGTGAGAAGCACTGGCATGGCGCCTGCCCGGACGAGTCGATGAGCCACCTGGCGGTCAACCTCGGGGGATCGGCAGAGTGGATGGAAAAAGTGAATGAGGAGCAGTACTCAACTCTCGGAGAATAAGTGCCTCCTCAGAAGGGATTGAGAGGAGGAGCTCTTTGACGGACTTATTCGTCGGGAAAAAAGCGACCCGCACACTGACACTTGATGCCGAGAAGGTCCAAACCTTTGCCGATTTGACAGGGGACTACAACCCTCTTCATTTTGATGAATCCTTTACAGCCAAAACCAAGTTTAAGCGCCTGGTGGTTCAGGGGGGCTTAACCACCGGACTTCTCCATGCGCTGGTTGCCATGGAGATGCCAGGTCCCGGGACCGTTTTCCTCAGTCAGAACTGGAAATTCACCGCTCCTGTCTTTATCGGAGATACGATTACCGCCGAAGCGGAAATTCTCAGTATCCACGAGAACAAGCCCGTCACCCAGTTGAAAATTCAAGTGACTCGAGAAGGTGAGGAAACGGTTCTGGAAGGCGAAGCTTGGTGTTATACGTTCTCAGGATGAGAGCACTTAAGGGGCCGTTCCTCGAGTGAGCGAACCGACCTCCGCATCAGAACAAGTCGGACGAGAAGGGAATCGGGCACTGGTCCTGGTTTCGACGGCTGTCTTCCTGACTTCCTCAACATGGTTTTCCGGAACCGCAGCCGCGCCTGATTTAATTCATTCCTGGGGCCTATCCTCCACGGAGAGTGCCTGGCTGACCATCTCGGTTCAGCTGGGATTCATAGCGGGAACGTTTCTCTACGCATTCTTCAACCTGGCCGACGTCTTTAACCCTCGCCGGGTCTTTTTTGTATCCGCTTTACTGGGAGCGGGATTCAACGCGGCTTTTGCCCTGATTGCCGACGGGCTCCCAACGGCATTCGCCTTTCGGGCCCTAACGGGCGTGACCCTGGCCGGAATTTATCCTGTGGGAATGAAACTAGTCGCTTCCTGGTTTCGGTCACAGCTGGGATGGCGGCTGGGAATTCTGGTGGGTGCCCTGACCCTGGGAACGGCCTTGCCTTATCTGATGCAGACCCTCGGCTCCCAGTTCGGCTGGAGGACTCTGGCAGGAACAGCTTCGATATTGGCTGTTGCCGGGGGATGTCTGGTGCTGCTGGCCCTTGCCGACGGTCCTTTTCTCAAGGCTCGGGCGCCCTTTGATGCCAGGATGTTATGGAGGGTGTTTGCTCATCTTCCTTTCCGTAGAACGGCCTTCGGGTACTTCGGCCACATGTGGGAACTCTACGCCTTCTGGTCGATGATCATTTTCTATCTGGGTGCTCGTTTTCAAGGGGACGAGCTCTCTGCCGGGACAGGGCTCTCCCTGCTTGCCTTCCTGATCATCGGAACCGGCGCATTGGGGTGCATTCTGGGAGGATGGGTTTCAAGGCGGATCGGAGAAAAGAGGTTGGCGAGATTCTCCTTGATGGTGAGCTGCGTCCTCTGTTTCTTTTCGGGTCTCTTCTATGAACTGAATTCCGGGCTACTGGTGGCGCTGCTTCTCATCTGGGGATTTTTCGTGGTTTCGGACTCACCGCAATTTTCTGCCCTGGCTGTCAGATACTGTCCTCCCCAGTACACGGGAACGGCGTTGACGGTTCAAAATGGTCTCGGCTTTGCTATCACAGTGATTTCCATTCAGCTGACTCCCTGGATGGCCGAGATCCTGGGCTGGAGATGGGCCTTGACCTTTCTGGGCTTAGGGCCGCTGATTGGCCTCTATTTCGTCCAACAGTTGCCCGAGAACAGTGACCGAAATGAACAGGCAGGTTGGGATGAAGAAGTGTAAGTAGAGTTTGCCTTCTCACCGGGTAACGATCTACACTCTACAAAAATTTCTATCTAAAGTTACTCTCTAAGGAGGTTTCATGGGTCGAAAACATCTGGCGATTCTCATTGTGATTTCAGCCACTTTTGGATTCTTGAGCTTGAATTCGTTTGTGGGAGTTCTTCAGGCCCAGAAGACCTACGAACTCAAAGCCAGTCCTGAAAACATCCACTGGGGATATTTCAGCGCCGAATTGGAACCGGTGATCCGGGTCAATCCGGGAGACATCGTCATCATAGAGGATGTTCCTCGGCTGGATCCCATCGACATGGAAAAGCGGGGGATCCCGGCTGAGGAGATGTCCGAGGGCTACCGTCGCATCTATCGAGAGGTAACGGATAAGGGTCCGGGACCTCACATCATGGTGGGTCCGGTCTATATCAACGGAGCTGAACCCGGCGACGTCCTGGAAGTGCGTATTCTGGAAGTGGAACTGGCCTATACCTTTGGTTACAGCCGCCTCAGCTCTAGAGGAGGAACCCTGCCCGGAGAATTTGAGCGCTGGGAGAGGATTCTGCGCATCGACCTCGAGAAAAAAACCACTCAAGCTGCTGAAGGAGTGGTGATTCCCATGAACAATCCTTTCTTCGGCTCCATGGGAGTCGCTCCGGCGGCGGCGGCGGGACGCATCAGTACCGTCCCTCCAGGGAATTACGCAGGAAATCTGGACAATAAGGATCTGGGAACCGGGAGTATCCTATACATTCCGGTCCACACCAAAGGGGCTCTCTTTTCAGCAGGGGATGGCCATGGAGTGCAAGGACATGGGGAGGTTTCCATCAACGCCCTGGAGACCGGGTTGCGGGGGCGCTTTCAGTTCTTTGTTCGCAAGGACATGAAGCTCAAGTGGCCACGAGGGGAAACACCCACTCATTGGATGGTGATGGGGCTGCATGAAGATCTGGATGAAGCCATGAAGATCGCCGTGAGGGAAACCATCGACTTCATTGTCGAGCGCTTTCCTCATCTGGATCGCAACGA
>JAZFTY010000470.1:0-3906 GCA_036446935.1 Acidobacteriota bacterium
AGCTTAAGAAGACCCTTGTCTTTAGCAACCCAAAGGGCATCGACAAACTCGGGACCCGTCGACACGGGCTCTCCATGCTGAGGCATCAAGACCACACTGCTAACTCCCAATACCAAGACACACCCTAGGAACCATCGGCAACTGCCATCCTTCAATGTTTTCATTTCCTTGCCTCCCTGCAGATTGACCACTGCAATCAACGGACCAACAGTTACAAGGGGCTGAAAAACACTGCAAATGGTTAAAAATCATTAGTTTGCAAGGAACGGTTCCCAGGGCGTGTTTTGAAAAGTCCTGAAGTTCCTTGGCAAAAAGTCAGATTGCGTCTTTGACTTCCTCAGGACGGGTCGACGGTCCCGGATCAGATTGCAGAAAGTAATCGTAGGTTTTGATCCTGCCCCGTTATAGCTAGTGTCTCGTCCCAAGCCATGTTGGATCGTTTGAAAACGTTCTGTCTTTTCAATCCCTGTTTTCTTCTCGCCTTGGGGGTGAGTGCGCTCATGGGGAGCTGCTACGAAGTGACTCGACCTCAAGTGACTCTCAAAGACGATCACCTGACACAGGTGGAAGGTTGGATCTCTCGACCGCCGCAGGTCCTTGACGATTACATTTACTTGGAACTCTCCCCGCTTCATGTCCAACAACACGAGGAATCCATCACCTATCCTGGACGGCTGGCGGTCTACATCTCTTCATCCCATCCACATCCGGAAACCTATTTCGATCCACCTCTCGGCTACGGTGAGATCCTCCGCCTCAACTGCTTTCTGGAAGACCCCGCTTACTATGAGATTCCGGGTGTGGCCGACTTCCGCCAGGTATTGTGGACCCAGGGAATCCTTCATCGAATACGCCTCAAATCTCCGCTTCAGGTAGAACGAATAGGTCACCATCCCATGGGGCGATTCCTGAGTCCCCTCTTCGGATATGTCCAAAAATTTCACACCTTTGCTCAGAACCACCTTGCAACCGATGCACTCAAACTTGTCCGCAGTGTATTCCTGGGACAAAAGAGAGTCCTGGAGATGTCCGATCAAGCGCTCCTGAAGCAACTGGGTATCTTTCACCTCTTTGTCGTCTCGGGATTCCACGTTTCCATCATTGTCCTGTTCCTTCATTGGCAATTCCATCGCTGGGGCTTGTTGGGCAGAATCCTCACCTTGGCCGGATTGTGGACCTACGTGATCCTGGTTGGAGCGGGACTCCCCACCCTCCGAGCAGGGATCATGATGACTCTTTTTTATCTACTGCTCGGCTTTGGTCTGTCCCGGCAGTTTCTCAACGCCCTCGGTCTCTCAGCATTGATCCTGTTGGCTGTATCTCCGAACGTTCTCTTTTCTTCGGGATTTCAGTTTTCCTACCTATGTCTTTGCGCGATTGGACTTCTTGTTCTGCCTTATGAAACCCGGATGCAAAGCCTTTATCGAGGCTTTCAAGATGCCTTCACAGCGAAGGTCTCCGTTGATCGAACTGTCCGCGCCAAGCTGCAACGCCGAGTTCGCTTTCTTCTTGAAGAAAAGCTCCATTTCTGGCCCCGCCCATGGCGCATTTTCCTCACTCCCCTGGGTTGGGCACTCAGTTATTTTCTGAGCCTGGCCTTGTGCGGTTGTGTCATCCAGCTACTCACACTTCCTGTGACGCTCTACTACACCAATCGCTGGGTGTGGACGCAGTCGGTCATCAACCTCCTACTCGTGCCCTTCTTCACCCTTTTCGTTCCCGCCTGTCTTGTTCTCTTTCTGACCTTTTGGCTGCCCACAGGCCCCCTTGTTGCCCAACTCGTGGGGACTTATGCCGAGGGCTTATTTCATCTCATGAACAGCCTGCAGGATTTCAGCTGGGTCACCTTTGTCCGACAACCGAAGGCTTCTGAAATCCTGATCTACTTTTTATTCTGCCTGTCCGCCTATTACCTGCTTCCTGGAAAAGCCAGGCTGGCGATGCTGTTGGGTCCTCTCTGGCTTTGGATAGTGCTTCAACAATCTCCTGCTCACCCCCAGCAAAAGCTGGTGATCACCATGCTGGACGTGGGTCAGGGAGAGAGTGTTCATCTTCGCTATCCCGACGGAACAGACGCACTGATTGATACGGGAGGACTCCTCTTTTCTCCTGATGGGGACAATCCATTTGTAGGAGAACGTCTGGTGTCCCGTTATCTTTGGAAGGAACGATCACAGAAGTTGAACTACGTTCTTCTGACCCATCCTGACGCTGACCACGTTCAAGGGTACAGTTTCATCCGCCAAGCCTTTCCTATTGGTCGCCTCTTCTTTCACGATTTTCCCCAACAAGAATTCGGGACAGTTCACCAGCAGCTTCAGGATGGAGACCGCTTTTCCATCGCTGGAGTTGATCATCGGGTCCTCCATCCGCCGAGACAGAATCCTTTGGGAAGTCGCTGGAATACCAACAACAATTCCCTGGTGGTGCAGCTACAGTACAAGGATTTTACAATCCTCTTCACCGGAGACATCGAGCAGGCTGCTGAGCGATATCTGGTCTCCAAACTGAGTCCAGTGACTATTTTGAAGGCCGCACACCACGGAGCTCGAACCAGCAACACGTGGCCACTACTGGAAAAAACCAAACCTCGACTGGCCATCGTTTCGGCAGGGCGAAAAAACCTCTTCGGACACCCTTCGAAGGACACCCTCAGGCGCTTTTCCGAAGCGAATGTGCCCGTCCTGACAACATCTGAGTGGGGAAGTCTCCGAATTGAGACCGACGGCATTCAGTGGCAGGTATTTCATTACTCCCGGAAAGAAGAGAATTTTCGGGAAATCAAGATGCGGAAGGACTGAGGATAGGAAGCTGCCAATCAAACCGGGTAATCGGGCGACACGGCCATGTTTTAGTAGCGAATACTAACGATATCAAGACTTAGTATCATCTAACTTGACAGTGATATCATTAATTAGTACCATTTTAAGGTGAGGAAGAAGCACCGCAAGACACTCGATGCTGTCTTCTCTAGACCGACACAGGCCAACATTAAATGGGATGATGTCGAGGCACTTCTTAAAGCCTTCGGTGCCTATATCGAGGAACGGAAAGGCTCTAGAATCGCAATTGAGCTTAACGATGTGGTCGCGATATTTCATCGCCCTCATCCAGAGAAGGAAATCGACAAGGGCGCGGTCGCTTCTATCAGGAGATTTTTGAAGGAGGCAGGGGTTGAACCATGATGGAACACAAGGGGTATTACGCTGGCAAGGTTACGTTTGATGACGACGCCGGTATTTTTCACGGTGAAGTTGTAGGCACCCGCGATGTCATCACATTTCAAGGAAAGTCTGCAGCACAGCTCAAAAGGGCTTTCCAAGATTCTGTTAATGAATATTTAGCTTTTTGCAGCGAGCGGGGTAAAGAGCCTGAAAGGGCTTTCTCTGGAAGGTTTCTGTTGCGAATCGGCCCAGAAGAACATCGGATGGTATCTGCTGCTGCACAGTCCAGCGGAGTTAGCATTAACGCTTGGATTGCCCATACCATTCAACAGAAAGCAGAAGAAGAACTTGGCCTGTGAGACCAAGGCTCTATCGCAAAGGGGTTGAAATCTACTCTCCTACGCCCTTTCCACCCCCAGCAAGCTGAATTCCGGCAGACCGTGAAGGGCTAGAATCTTGCGGTCCAGGAAGTTCTTCTCTAGACGCTGGTACATTTCCTTGGAAAGGCGCTTGCGGTAGATTTTCATCTCCTTCTTGACCTCGGACTGCAACTCCTTCGCTTTCTCAGCACCCATCTCCTTTTGCAGGGACTCAGAAAGCGCGACTCCCATCTGAGCCAGGTCACGATCCAGCTCACGAAAATCAACGGACTGAGCAGAGGAAACCTCCGACCTCAAAGCTGTCACTCGTTCACTGGACCTTTGAGAGAGCTCATGGGGATGGGCTTTTAGAGCACTCTCCA
>JAZFTY010000471.1:0-2281 GCA_036446935.1 Acidobacteriota bacterium
GTGATGGTGGGGACGAACACCAAAAAGGTGTTCAAATCGGGAGCTCCCTTGGAGCTGACGTAAGGCGGATTCACCCCATCCTTAATGAGGGTTGGCTGGTGCTCGATCGACTTGTGGACAATGGCGTCTAATTGATGATCCGCCATGACTTTAAGCACCCGGGTCATCAGCTCATCCCGCGCCATGAGGTATTGGTAGTGTCTTGACTCAACCTCTCCAGGATCTCTTGGGGGTCTCGTGAAGGCTCTTTTCCTTGTGGGGAATAACTTGTCAAAGTCGGGCGCGAGGAGGACATCCTCACGTGTGTTGAAGGGGGGATTGGCGCTCCTACCGAAGTAGCGTTGGAACGATGCATCACCATCGGGTCCGTTCGCTCTGGTGGCCAGCAGCTCCTTGAGATCGGGAATCACAACCGGGTCCACGATGACGGCTCCGGCAGCCTTCAATTCCCCAACTGCCCTCTCGAAAATCTCAGTGACCTTCTGGAAATCTTCCGAGTCAGGTTCCGAATTCCTATTCATCGATTCATGCAAAACCCCGATGCGCGCTCCCTTTAAACCATCCCGATCGAGAAATGCTGTGTAGCTCTCAGGAACATGGCCGACGCCCCGTGCCGTCAGCGGGTCTTCCGGGTCATATCCAACCAGGACCTCCAGAAGTGTTGCCAAATCCGTGACGGTGCGCGCCATGGGTCCCAGAGAACCGTTAATCGATGGCCATCCGCCATACACTCCGCTTCGACTGACCAGGCCAGCCGTGGGTCTCATGCCCACCAGAGAGTTCCAGGTTGAGGGTCTTCGAATCGAGGCATAGCCCTCCTGCCCGACTGCAACGGTGGCAAAGTTAGCCGTAATTGACCCTCCCGGACCTCCGGAGGAACCGCCCACCGTTCTCTCCAAATCATAGGGATTGCGTGTTGACCCAAAGAGGGAACCATGGGTATCTCCGCCTCCCCATGCACCAAGGGTGGCTTTGGCCAGAATGATCGCTCCAGCTTCTCTCAGTTTTACCACGGCAAAGGCTTCATGGTCCGGGTAGTAATCCTTCAAGACAATCGAGCCCAAGGTTGTGGGCATGTCGCGAGCGTCGATCTGATCTTTAAGGATGATCGGGATCCCGTGAAGTGGGCCCACAAAACCGGAGGACTGGAAGGTGGAATCCAATTGATCGGCCTCTTCCAGGGCTTTGGGGTTCACGGTGATGATGGAATTGATCATGGGACCATTCTTGTCGTAGGCTTCGATTCGATCCAGATAGAGTTGGACCAGTTGGCGGGAGGTGAGCTGTCCCGATCTGTAGGCGTCATGAATATCAGCGATGGTGGCCTCCAGAAGTTCAAACGGCTGGCTCTGTCCCCCGTTGCTGTCCGACCCGCACGAAAGCAGCATGAGTGAGCTGAAGGACAGCAGTAGGAACGATTTCAAGAATCTCGAACGAAACAGTGAATTCAAATGTTTCTTCATAGGGCACCTCCTGAATGAGCGTTTTGGTGTATTTTTTCCCAGATTGGAAGATATGTAAAGGCGAGGTAGAATGTGCCCACCGCAAAATCATGAAACGACAGCGTATAAAAATCATTCTGGCGGCGGTTGCCCTGTTACTTTTCGGAGCTTGTGAGCGAGGAGAGACTCTCCTGAGTATCGCCGCGGGAAGTACCGGAGGGACCTGGCATCCCATCGGAGGGGTAATGGGCAGCATGATCAATGAATACGTTGCCGGTGTCTGGGTCAATGTGGAGTCTACAGATGGAGGTGTGGAAAACGTACGACTCCTGGGCACGGGTCAGGTGGACATTGCCATGTGTATTGCTGCCACTGCGCTGAACGGTTATCAGGGTGTCGCGCCCTACCGGCAGCCTTTTAAGAATCTGAGAACCCTGATTTCCAGCTTTCAACTGGGCTACCTCCAAATGGCGGTCCTGGAAAACTCCCCTTTGAGATGGGCAGAGGATATCCAGGGGAAACGGGTGGCCGTAGGCCCGCCTGGACATGGTTCGATCCCCAGGCAGAAGGAAATTTACCAGGAGATGGGCATTTCCTTTGAGGATTTCACCCCCATCTATTTGCCTTTTCGCGAGGCCCTTCAATCCTTGGGCGACCGTCGTTTGGATGCAGCCGTGATGTATCAATCCCCCCCTGCCCCTTCTCTGATTGAATTTGGGGTGACCCATCAATTTCGTTTGCTGCCCGTTGCTCAGCAACATCGAGAGCGGTTAGAAGAGCAATACCCTTACTTTGTCTCGACCGCCATTCCCAAGGAAGCTTACGGCCTGAGCAGTGAT
>JAZFTY010000472.1:0-12949 GCA_036446935.1 Acidobacteriota bacterium
CTCTCCCATGAATGACCATGTGCTGATCTGGATTGTGGTCTTATCCTTTGCTTTCACCGTTCATGGAGTGGCCAAGCCCAAAACCTGGTCGGGTACCCTGAAGACGGTGGTTTTCAAGACGGAAGGAACTCTGCCCTTGGAGATGGATATTTACTATCCTTCCGGGAAGATCCAGAAGCCGGCTCCTGCCCATATCTTTATCCATGGGGGTGGATGGACAGCCAACAGCAGGAAGATTGTCCTCGACACGCCGGAGAGCTACGTCGTTGACTATCTGGCGGTGTTTGAACTACTGGCCCGGGAGGGTTTCGTCGGTGTCTCAATTGACTACAGGCTAGCCGGTGACTCGATCAAAATGCCCCAGCTTGTGGAGGACGTGAATGATGCCATTCGTTTTCTTCACAAGGAAGGCGGCGATTACGGGATCGACTCGGACCGATTGGCCGTTTGGGGTAGCTCAGCAGGTGGTCACCTTGCTTTGATGGTGGGTCTTCCCCCCAGAGACACATTTCCAGGCAACTCGGCCCTGGCCGCTTTTTCCTCAACGGTCCGCTGTGTGGTGTCCTGGTATGGCGCCGGCGACTTTGCCCTTTCCTCGGCCAGAGGGCCTGACGGTAGGGCCGACTTCAAAATGATTTTTGGCGGGACCTACGATGAGCAACCGGATCTGTACCAGCATATGAGCCCTGTTTCCCACCTGGCCCAGGGTGATGTTCCGATCCTCCTTCTGACCGGGGAAAAAGATACCACCATCCTTCCCGAACAGTCCGAGTCCCTGCATGACCGTGCTCAAACTCTTGGCCTGGATACCACTTATGTTCTGGTCAAGAACTCGGGACATGGTTGGCGTCCACTGGGAGGGCCTATCGTCCCCAGCCAGGAAGAGATCCACCGAATCACCGCCGATTTTATCAGGAAGCACACCAGTCGGCGGACCGACTGAAACCACAGCCGGAAGACCGGCTGAAATCCCAAATTCAAAATTCCAAATCCCAAACAAATTCAAAACCTAAAATTCAAAATCACAACAAGAGAAAAGAAACAATAATTTGTTTGGAATTTGTGATTTGTAATTTGGAATTTCAGCCGGCCGCAGGCCGGCTGCTACCAAGGCTCGGTGCGCAGAACGTGGACCCTGTCTTCCTCGGCTCTTCTCAAGTCCGGGTATTTCTTCGCTTTACTATCGAGCACCGCCGTTTTCTCGGCTGGATCCGTCACCAGGAATAATTGACGCTCATAGATTCGATCCCCGATTTTTAGACGGACGTGGGGATCACGGACCACGTTCAGGTTCCAGGATCGATTCCCTGGAAATTCAGCCGCCTGACGGTAGGTGGAGGTCAGGTAGAGTTCGCCGTTGTAGGTGGCGCAATAGGTCGTGACCGAGTGGGGAATGGAGTACCAGGTTCGAGTCTCCACGTAGACGTGCTCAATTTGGTCTGTGAAGGACCAGTCGGTGACGGCTGTGGTGACGACTTCCCCGGAAAGCCACAGCCCGGGACTGCGCTCCCGAGGTTCGAAACCCATCGCACGAACCAGGATGAGCCCCAAAACCAGAAACGCGAGTGAGGAGGATCCCCCAACAATGAACAGTCTTTTCATACCCCTTCCTTATCTAGCCCGGATTATGCATGGTACGGGTTCGCACAGCAACTGACGATAGAAGGTTTCTGCTGAACGGATGAGGTTATTGCAACCCCCTTTGCAAGGCCCGTTCCTCGGTAATTTGATCTGCCTCATTTCAGAAAAGTACACTTTGTATAGAGTGAATATGATGGCTGAATTTCTCCACGTCGCACTATCTTTCTTCTCACTTTCAATCTCGATCGCGGGCCAGGTCAAACTGCAATTCTAAACACGTCGAACCTAATTTCGTTCAGGAAGTAAAAAAAATAATGTCCTCTCCCCTAGAAACGACCGTTCAGGAAACTCAGAAATTTTCTCCTCAAAATCGGAAAAGGGCCATCACGCTGATTATTCGCGTCTTGAAGTTCCTTCAGGAGTTTCACCGTACCAAGACTCCTCCGGTACTCAACCTGGATGAGCACCCCTGGAAGCTCTATTTTGATCAGCTTCCCCATTATTCCCTGATTCAAGTCGGACCTCACTTCGAATACCTGAAGCAGTTATTTGATGAGGAGAATTTTGTTGCCGGAAATTTTATCTTGAAAGTGGGAAGACCCACCGAGAGCGACTGTCCGCCTCCTTCAGTGGTGGCGGAGAATTGGCTCAAGGCGGGTTGGGAAACTCCCGGTGTTGAACCTCAAATTCAGCACAGCAAGACCTATAAGAATGTCTTGGGCCAAACCGTCACCGAGGCTTTCGACGATTCTCCGGAGAGAGTGGAAGCCTTTGAGGATTGGCTGGACGAACGCAAAAAGTGGGAAGACAGTGAAATCAATGTCCATGATGCCCTGAACGTTTTTAGTGAATACTTTGGCCTTTGGTCGAGGTTAAGGAGAGAATCGGAAAAATTTCAGCTTTTTGTTGCCGACGGAGTTTTCCGTTGGGAAAGTCCCGAAGGTCCGGTTCATCACCCCTTGCTCATCCAAAAGGTTCAACTGGAATTCAATTCACGTGTGCCTGAATTTGTGGTCAGGGATGCCTTTGACCCACCGACCCTGCATACCGCGGTATTGAGACATATGGGGATTGAAGGGAAGGACATCTCACGTTTCCAGGAGATTGTATCTAAAGAGCATATCCATCCTCTGGGTGGAGAAAGGACAAGTGAGTTTCTTAAAGAGCTGGTCCAGGGCATATGGTCCGATGGTCTTTACTTCGAAAGCATGGAAGACGTGGAGGCCACCCAGGCGCCTTATGTCTACCGCCAGCCCATGGTTTATCTGGGGCGGGGCAACCACGGGTTTTCGGATGCTCTGGATCAATACATTCAACATCTTTCCGAGACCGACTTTATCCCTGAGTCGCTAGTGCGTGTGGTGGGAATCGATACGGGAAGATCGGTTAAACAGCAAGGTGAGGAGCCGGAAGACTCTGAGATCCTTCTGACTAAAGTAGCCAATCCGGAGCAGGAACGTGTGATCCGCGAGCTTGATGCAACCGGAGCCGTTCTGGTGCAGGGACCACCCGGCACGGGAAAGAGCCACACCATCGCCAATCTCATCGGGCACCTGTTGGCCCAGAACAAAAGCGTTCTGGTGGCAAGTCATGCCTCCAAAGCTCTTCAGGTGGTGCGTGAACAAGTGGTACCGCCCTTACGATCGCTTTGTGTCAGCTTGCTGGATAGCGATGAGGAAAGCAGCAAACAACTGGAAGAATCGGTCACGGGAATCGTTGATTATCTGTCCCGCACCAGCTCCAGAAAGATTAGTGCTGAAATCGAGAAGTTAGATAATAAAAGAGGGAAATTGAAAAGTCGGTTTAAGGAGCTGAAAGAGGAAATCTTCAATGCCCTGGCCGATGAATACCGGGAACTTGTGGTGAGCGGGGACGTGAGGCTCACGCCGGCCCAGGCCGCTCAGCAGATCCGACGGGATGAAGACCAATATTCCTGGCTACCCGGCCCCGTCAAGCATCAGCCCGAACTTCCCTTGAGTGAGGAGGATCTGAACTCTCTTTACGAGATCAACGCAAGATTGTCCGCTGACGACATCGAAATGCTTGAATCCACCCTTCCCGATCTCGAACAGATTCCCGATCCCGACAGGTTCAGGGAGGTTCTCGACTCGCTCACTAGCTTGGACCAGGAGAATCTCAAAAAAGGTCAGGGACTTTGGCAGCATGAAGATCAATCTGCGGAACAGGTGAAACAGCTCAGTGACCAGGTCACACAGGCCATGGCCATCGTGGACGTTGAAACCCAGTGGATTCTGGAATGCATCGACGTCGGGCGTCGTGATTCTGAAGAGAAAAACTCCTGGCAGGTCTTGATCAAATTAGTGGAGAAACTGTGTGCGGTGATCCCTGAAAAGGAAGAACTGGTTCTGTCGGTTGGACCCAAGGTCAAGTCAGAAAAAACAAACGAAGAGATTATTCGCATTTGCAAAGAGATTTGTGCTCATCTGGAAAAAGGCAAAACGCTCAAGAAGCTGACCCAGATTTTCAAGCCTGAATGGAAGGAAGTGATTGAATCCTGTGAGGTGGACAATGGAGTGCCCAGCAAGATCGAGCATTTTCAGGCCATCATTAATAAACTGGAAATCAAGGCGCTTCGAGAGGAACTGAGGCGTCGGTGGAATCGCCAGATGCAGCCCCTTGGGGGTCCGGAAAGTTCCAAGTTGGGCCGTCGCCCTGAGAAGACGGCCCGTCAATATACGGAAAAGGTCAAGTTGGCGATTACCTGGTTTAATGAAATTTGGAATCCCTGCGAAAGCCTGAGTCAGGAAGTTGGACTGAACTGGAAGCATTTATTGAAGAAGGCAGCGGTTAGCAGTTCAGCCTACAGTGACATCATTTGCCTCAAGGAAGTGGTCACCAGCGAGTTGCAGCCTGCCATTGAAACCCGGATTAAGTTCATTGATTGGAAGGACCTCAATGAAAGTCGAGAAAAGTGGTTTGAATATTTTCACGGTCTGCCCAAAAGAGAAGCATCCTATGTGTTGAGCAAGGTCTTTCGGGGGGCCGTCAAGAAGGGCAATTACGATCACTATCTGCAGGCCTGGCAAAGACTCAATGAATTGGTGGAGCTCAAACCTGATTACGAAAAACGCCGAGATCTTCTTGCTCAACTCGAGGAGCACAGCCCTAAATGGGCTGCTGCCATCGCGGGATGGAAATCTCCTCATGATCAGGGTCATCCTCCAGGAGAAATTCAAAAGGCCTGGACCCATCGATATCTACAGCAGGCCCTGAATGAGATCCTGAAGGTCGACTTCGATGCCCTGCAGGATAAACTGGACTCCGTCAATGAGGAGTTGCAGGAGGTCACGGCTCAATACATCGAGAAGAAATCCTGGAAGGCACAACTGGAAAGAACCGGTCTCAAGCAGCAACAGGCCTTAAACGGATGGCTGGCCTTGCATAAGAAGATGGGCAAGGGAACCGGCAAGCAGGTAGGCAGACTCAAGGAAGAAGCCAAACGAACCCTTCTGGAATGTCGCCAGGCCGTGCCCGTTTGGATTATGCCGATTTCGCGGGTATTGGAAAGCTTTGATCTGACCACCACCAAGTTTGATGTGCTCATCGTGGACGAAGCCAGCCAAAGCGATATTCGGGCGCTTGCCATTTTTGCTCTGGCACGGGATGTGGTGGTTGTGGGAGACCATGAGCAGGTCAGCCCCTATGCCGTTGGATTGCGAACCGAGAAGGTTCAGGAATTGATCGACGAAATGTTGGAGGACATTCCCAATAAGCAGCTTTATGACGGGAAAACCTCGATTTACGACCTTGCCCGCCAGTCCTTTGGCGGCACCATCCGCCTCTTGGAGCACTTTCGCTGCGTCCCCGATATCATTCAGTTCAGCAATCATCTCTGTTACAACAATGAGATCCTTCCACTGCGCGATCCCTCCGCCGATGTGCTGACTCCTTACTTGGTGGCTCACTATGTGCCCCGAGCCAAGGCCCAAAACAAAATTAATCACGTTGAAGCCCAGGAGATTGCCTCGCTGATCTTGGCCATGTGCAGAATGCCCGAATATGAGGATTCCACTATAGGAGTGATTTCCATGGTGGGTACGGATCAAGCCCATGTCATCGACAATATTCTCAGAAAACGATTGACCGTTTCCGAATATAAAAAACGTCGCATTCTTTGTGGCAATGCTCCTCAATTTCAGGGGGATGAAAGGGATGTGATCCTTTTGTCCATGGTGGACTCACCGTCAGACCGTCCCTTGGCACTGCGTCAAAGAGATGAAGCGAAAAAGGTCTTCAATGTCGCTTCCAGTCGCGCCTGTGACCAACTGTGGGTGGTTCACTCCCTCAAACCGGACAAGGATCTCAAGGCTGGGGATTTGAGATATAAGTTGATCAAACATGCTCAGGATCCCAGTGGATTGAGAAAAAAGACTATTACCAAAGAAGAAGTGTTTACTTCCGATCTGCAAAAAACGATTTTCGCCCAGCTGAAAGAAAAGCGATATTGGGTGTCACTGAATTTCGACGTGGGAACGCGAGCCATCGATGTGGTCGCCCACGGTGAGGGGAATCAGCGTCTTGCCATTCAATGTGACGGGGAGTCCATCAAGACGGACGAGGAGCTAGGTGCCGAGATGGAATACTACATGACCCTTCGCCGATTGGACTGGGATATTTTCCATCTTCGTTCCAGTGAGTATTACACCGATCCTGAGAAAACGTTGAAGCGGTTGCTGGACCGACTGAGTCGAGCCGACATTACTCCAATGCAGACGGAACCCTCTGAAACCGAGGACAAGGGGCCGGATCTCTATGAAAGGGTGACCAAAAAGGCCAACAATATACGGATCAGGTGGAGTGAACCCCTGAAGCCGCCCGTCAAAGCGACCCCGGAAAAAGAGCAGGAATCGAAGACGGCCTAGCCGCTGACCGCAGTCAGCAGAGATTCAAAATCACAAATTTAAAATTCAAAACCCAAACCCAAAGCCAAACCCAAGACCTGAAACCTGGAACTTGGAACCTGTAACGCGCGCTGTAAGCGCGCCCTGGGCGCCCCCCCACGGACGTCCCCTGCTATTTGTTACCATGAAATTAGGCATGAAAGCTGAAAAAGAAGGCCGAAGGAGAAGACATGATCACTGAAGCATCCGGTGCGTGGAAAGTCATTTTAGGCTTTTTGTTTTTTCCTGTTTTCTTCCAGAATGACTTAGTGAATTTTGCCCTGGGAGCGGATAATCTCTTCTGGGTGGCATTATTCAAAAGGTTGTTTCTTCTCCTGCCGGTTCTGTCCATCGTTTTGGCCTGTTGGGTGACCGTTCCCTGTGTGCTCTCCGTCGTTTTCCGCGAGCAGAGGACTGAGTTTGTGATTACCTTCTTTTTGATCTGGTGGGACCTTGGCAAAGCCATCTTTTCATTCTGGGGAGGGATTCTTAAGTTCCTGCTTGTACTTGTGACGGCGATACTGGTTTTGCTGAAATTGATTGTGCTGGGGATCTGGGTCCTCATCCAGGATCTATTTTTCATACCGATCCAGCTCCTGAAGAATCTGGGTGTGGGTGTTTTTGACGCGGGTATCCCGTGGATAGCACTGGTGTTGACTTTGATTTGGTGTGTGATTGAAGCCACGGTTTTCACCTTTGTGACCACCCCTCTGGTGATGGATACTCTGTCCAACCTAACCGGTGGAGGGCTCTCGGAGACTTTACTCAGGATTCCTCTCTTTCTGTTCCTGCTTTTCCTGATCCTGGGGAGCTACGCTGTGCTTTCCACCTGGACCGATGCACTCGCCTCAAAAAAGATTGGCACAATCATCAAGATTGGGATCATTGAGCTGGTTGCCCTCTTTGTCGAGGTGGTTTTCCTTTACAGAGAATTTGTGGATTCACTGGTCCCCTGGTTTGATCAACACACCTCGGGTGATTTTGAGCTTGGAATTGTGGGCACCTTGGTCATTGCCTCGCTGGCCTGGTTGGGAATTCGGGGAATGTCCTGGGTGCTGTTTGCCAGCCATGGGACCCCACTGATTATGGCCATCATCCAGGGCTCGGCCTTGAAGGCAGGGGCAACGGCATCCTCGGGTGAAAAGCAACAATTGCTGGAGATCCGGCTGATCGAACAGGTGAGAAAAGAATTTGAATGGGCCCTGGAAAAGGGAAATGAGGTGTTTCAGGCCTTTTTGATCCCGCCCTTGCAGATTTTGGCTGCCTCAGTGAACTTCTGTACTTTTCTTTTTACCTCGATCCCCGTCTTTGAAATTCCCCTGACCAAGATGGACCAGATCATGAGTTCCAAGGGCTTACTGGAGAACGCTTTCCCCGCGGCCAAGAAGAAGGAGCGGGTTTGATTGTGAAGATGAGGTCAAGAATATCCGCCTATTCTGCGGTATTGGTTCTGGTTTTTTGCTTAACCAGTTGTAACACTGAAGAGTTGTTTGAAGGGTTTTTCACCGAAGAGCAACCCCGGCTTGTTCTCTTTGTCGGTGTGGATATCAGCGGTTCCTTTCTCAGGGGCAAGTACTTCGATGATTCCCTCCATTTTCTGGCTCATTACCTCTATTCCCACCTCCAGGGTGTGGGGGGTATGGAGCAGCCCAAAGAACTTTTCGTGGGTTCCATCGGAGGTTCCAATATAGGTGAGGCGAAAACCCTCTTTCCGATTCAGACCTTTGAATACCTGACGATTACTGAAATCCATGCCAAGCTGAAGGAAATCTTCCCCAAAAATAAAGTGAATGAGTTTACGGATTTCAACGCCTTTTTTCACCATATCAGCGAAACCGTCACCAATCGCAAACTGATCTTGAGACCTCTGGCCATTGTGCTTATAAGTGACGGAATTCCAGATGTTCCGAAGGCGGATCGATCCGAGGCATTCAAGACTATTATTCTCAAGCCACTCGAAAATCTGTCCAGAAATATCGTGATCCGGCTTTTGTATACCGATGCTCAAACGGGCGACCAGTGGACCAGCCTGGTGCCCAGAAGGCGGGTCAAGATCCTGACCCAGGATGCCGTCGTGATGAAGGAATGGCGCGGTCCCAGCATCATGATTGCCGGCAAGAACTTTGAGGATCAGGATCGCTTTTTCGACTGGGTTGAGAATCAAGTGGACTTTCCCGTCCGATTGAGACGAGTGGACTAGACACTCATTCACCACTCACCGCTCAAAAATCACAACCTAATTGATTTGGTCGTAGATGATTTGCCCTCCCAGGCCGGTTAAGACCACCTCGATCTCCGGAATCTCGGCCACCGGAATGGTAAAGAAGTCTCTGTCCAGGATGGCAAAATCGGCGAATTTCCCCGGTTCCAGGGTTCCGATGGTGTCCTCGCCCATCATGTACTCGGAGGCCCAGGTGGTGGCCATCTTCAGGGCGGTGACCCTGTCGATGGCTTCCTCGGGAACCAGTGTCACCAAGGGTAAGGGCTTGCCGCCGGGTGTTGCGATTCCGCGTGTCTGCCGGACCTCCCGGGTCACCAGAATGTGGATGGGAGTCCAGAAGTCGCTTCCCGCAGCCTCAAAGGTTACCCGGATCCCCTGCTCGA
This sequence comes from Acidobacteriota bacterium, assembly GCA_036446935.1. Classification (GTDB taxonomy): domain Bacteria; phylum Acidobacteriota; class UBA6911; order RPQK01; family JADFOI01; genus JADFOI01. Next base: position 9,087 of record JAZFTY010000472.1, read on the forward strand.
TCCAGGTCTTGACCGGCATGATGAAATCTCGAATTCCTTCGCCGTAATTCTTGATATCATCGGGTACCTCCCCCAGCATTCCGGGGTTGACATTGAGGATAATCCCGAATTTCTTGATTCCTGCCATCACATCCGGCTTTTTGCCCAGCACAATGTTGTGTTCCAGGGTGGTCCGGAGTCCCTTCATGTACTCCACCGAGTAGTTTCCTTCTTCCATGGCCTGCTCCAGCATCCGGATATAGAGCCGGGCTCCGTGACTGGAGGTGCCGTGGACTTGAACCGGGCGCCATCCGTGCACGATGGCGGTCTTGATGCTCTCCCAGGGCTTGGTTCCCGGGCTGGGGCATCGTTCCCTCATGCGGACCTCTTCCGAGGCATCGGGGAAATCGGGTCCCAGACACTTCTCGTTGTAGTTGGAGTCCCAGATCTCATTGCACATTCCGTTTAACCACAGCATCTCGTTGCCGCTGGAATGGGTGGACCAGGGGGCTCCGGTTCCCTTGTAGAACTCTCGGATGGTTTTCAGTCCCCAGTACTCGCCTCGCTGGCTTTCCACGTAGTAGGCCACCCGGTGAGGCATTCGGTTTTCTCGATTGAGCAGGTGGTAGGCGGCGATGGTGGCGGGATAGAGCAGACGCGTGGCAATGGTCGTCACCCCTTCGGGAACCAGCTCACGGACGCCGTGCAGCCGAAGCATTTCGGCGAACGTCTCCAGCGGCTCATCCTTCCAGAAGATGTTCCAGGAGAGCCCGAAAATCTCCGGCACCGCCACGTAGCCGTCCGTCGACGCGCCGGGCCGGTTCTCGATATCGGTGCTCTCTTCCCAATCCGGGAAGTCCTTTTTGAACTCGGCAATGGCAACGTCGTTCATGATCCCTTGAATCATGTTGGAGACCATAACCGGGTGCCTCTCGGTGACTCCCTCCAGCTGTCTCTTGTTGAGCTTGCCCAGATACAGCCAGGTACGACTGTGGCCGGGAGGAGCCTTTTCCGATTCCTGTAGATTGACTCGAATCCATTTTCCGTCCGGAATGTTCTGGACACGGATGGCGTTGATGATGGCGTCCCGTACCTTCTTGGCCGTGGCCTCCGCTGTCGCCTCCGTCGTCACGGTGAGCCGGATGCTGGGGTCCAACAAACCCATTTCGGGGCCGTAGCGCAAATCCGCGAACAGGAAGGTGTGGTGGTGGGTCTGGATCAAGCCGGGTATGACCGTACGGCCGCCCACGTCCAGTAAGCGGGTTGCCGGACCGGCCAGTGTTCTCATTTCCTGGTTGCTGCCCAAAGCCATGATCCGCTTTCCCTTGATGGCCATCGACTGGTAGTTTTGCCCAGGGGTGTCCGGCCTGGTGGAGCGGTCGTCCATGCTGACGATCTTACCGTTGACGAGGACCAGATCTGCGTAGCCCTGCTCGGAGACCAACTCGGGAACTTGCTGAGCCCACAGGGGCATGGCCCCCAACCATCCCAGCGTGAATAGAGTGTAAAACGCTCTTTTTGTCATAAGGTCTCCTCTAATTTATTGATCCCGGTGTACCAGTTCGGGTGAAAAGGCCGGCAGGCAGACGGCAAGGTATTCCGCGCCTTCCGGATGAGGTGAGCTGTACTGCACCCATTCACCAGCCGATATCGACACCGCCTGTCCGGCAGCCACATCGAATTCCCGGTCCTTCAATCGGATGTGAAGGACACCCTGTAGAACCACCGTGAATTCGTCGAACTCAGGTTTCTGACCAGGCTCGCTCCAGCCTGAAGGACTCTTCATCTTGGCGATGCTAAGACTCTCCGTATCGGAATTGACTCGTCCTATGTACTCCTCGATAGTTTTCGAGGGCTCACCTGCTGCTTCAACCAGGGTGGGTTGTTCGATTACTTTTGCCATGGGTCCTATTAGAGCAGAGCCACGAGTATCACTCCAGCCCAAATATCGATAAGCTGGGCCCAGGAATTTCTTTTGCCTTTACACCCCCTCGCGCGTAACATTGAGCCGAAGCACACCCTGAGGGCATCTTATGATCGGCCAGACCGTCTCCCATGAAGAAATCCTCGAGCTGCAACTGAGTAGCGCACATCGAAAGGACTGAAACGATGGTGAAACACGTCTTTTGGACCCAGCGAAATGAGAGACAAACCGAAACCAGGACTCTGAGCAAGTGGCTCTTGTTGGTCTCCCTTTGGGTCCTGCTCTGGCCGATGTCGGGGTTGGCTCAAGAGAGCCAGATCTTCAGGCTGGTCACGTTTTCAAGCGCAGGAGATTTGCGGCTGGGAGCCACTCAAGGTGACGGGCAGATCGACATTGTGGATGTGCACCATGCCATCCAGTATCTGAGACGGGAGCAACCGGCTGCGGTGGGTGTCCTTCCTTATATACCCGCTGACCTGAAAACCTTGATTGAGGCCGGCAGCGACTCGATCCGTGCAGTCAGAAACGTTTATCAAACCATCACCCTTCTCAAGGCTAATGCCGGCTTCACGGAACCGGGCGGTGCCGAGCGAGTGTTCTATCCGCCGACGTCGGTCCGCCTGCATTGCCCCATTCCCAATCCCTCCAAGGTCATCGGGATGGCCGGAAACTACACTCGCGAGGGCGACCCCCCCGAGTACCCGAGTGCCTTTTTAAAGTCGGTGTCCGCGCTGGTGGGTCATGAAGAGGTGATCGATCTGGCTGGTCTGGTGACGGAGGGGGTTCACGAGCCGGAACTCGCTTTGGTGATCGGCAAGAGGACCAGGAATGTTCCCGAGGCCCAAGCTTTGGATTACGTGGTGGGGTATACCATTGTCAACGACATTACGGCCCGCGATCTGCCCCAGGGTAACCACCCGGCCCAGGGTTCAGCGATCTCTAAGAGCCTGGATACTTTTGCTCCTTGTGGGCCCTATCTGACCCTTAAAGAAGATGTGCCCGATCCGCATAACCTGGCCATCGGGGCCCGCATCAACGGCCAGGCCTGGGAGATCCCCAATGCCAACACCCGGTACCTGATCTTCAAGATCCCCCAGATCATCGCGTACTTGAGTCAGCGGATGACGTTGATGCCCGGTGATATTATCGCTACCGGGGTTCCCGCAGCCGTGGTTCCCTTGCGGGCCGGGGATACGGCCGAGATGATCATCGAGAGGCTGGGCACGCTCCGCAATCGGGTCGCGGCCGAGCAATAGATCGCTATCAAGATCGAGCAAACGGAGGGAGAGGGAGTACTTAAGGAGGTTCAGCATGGAAACATCTCATTCAGGTCCCAATGTGAAAAGGCTCATCATGGTTCCGGCGTTGATCGCGCTGGCCATTACTATCTTTCGATTGGTGGGTGAGCTGGCTGGGGGGTCATCGACCCTTTTTAACCGCGCAGCAGGCGGGGGAGGAGCATTGATCGGCATTGTTTGGCTGGTGCCCATTTTTGGGGTCTACTTTGCCGTCAAGCTGGTGGGCCAGGGTTTCGGGCCGGCCAGTGCCGGCAAAGTCATCGGATTGGCGGTTGGGGGGCTGGTCATAGGAGGGGTGATTCTTGCCCTGGTCTTTAGTCTCACCGGAGATCCTAATGTCAGCGTCAGTTTCGGCGGAGCAATCGGTCAACAGCTGGGAGCTGCCATCGCCGCCCTGGTGGTTGTCTTGATCTTACGCAAAGGGTGGCCGGCTTTCTTTCAAACCATGCTGAGCTACGCCTTCGCCTCACGCATTCCTGTGTTGATCGTGATGCTGATGGCCATGCTCGGCGATTGGGGTACCCACTATGAGCTGGGTCCTCCCGGTTATCCGGAGATGGGTTTCCTGAGCAAGTACATCTTGATTGCCCTGTTCCCCCAAATGACCTTCTGGATCATGTTCACTATGGTTGTCGGGACGCTGTTTGGCGGCATTGCTGCGG
>JAZFTY010000473.1:0-4329 GCA_036446935.1 Acidobacteriota bacterium
ATTTAACCCAAATAAATATTCGAAGGTAAAATAAGAGAGTTGGTCAGAGTAGGGAGTCGTTACCATGTTTCTTTCAGATACCGCAATTAAACGTCCTGTCACGACCATTCTCTCTACCGCTGGAATTCTTATCTTTGGGTATATCGCCTTCCTGAACATGGGGGTCGATCTCTATCCCGAAATTGAATTCCCCACCGTGTCGATCTCCTCCACCCTTCGGGGAGCCGATCCGGAGATTATGGATTCTGACGTCACCGACGTTCTGGAGGAACAGATCAACACCATTGAAGGCGTCAAGACCATTCAGTCCACCTCCAGAGAGGGTCACTCCCAAATCGTGGTCCAGTTTGTGCTGGGCAAGGATATCGATGTGGGTGCTCAGGAGGTTCGAGACAAGGTGAATATGGCCCAAGCCGGTCTCCCCCGGGATCTCGAGGCTCCCATTGTTCAAAAAATCGATATGGCCATGGCACCCTTTATGTGGATTGCCGTCACCAGCCGGGGAGATTATCGCAGGATTGCCCGCTACGCCGATGAGGTGGTGAAAGAACGACTTCAGACCGTTCCCGGAGTGGGAGCGGTCATGATGGGTGGGTTTCAAGAACGACAGATCAGGATCTGGCTGGACCCGGAGCAACTGGAGGCCAGAAACCTCACTCCGCGCGACGTGGCCGCCGCTGTTCGCCGTAAACACGTTGAACTTCCCGGAGGGAGAATCGAACAGCCGGACAGGGAATTCGTGGTCAAGGTCCAGGGAGAATATGAATCCGTTGAAGAGCTCAGAGAGCTGGTGGTGGCAACCCGAGATAAAACGGTCATTCGTCTCAAGGACGTTGCCCGGGTGGAAGATGGATCCGAAGATCTGCGCTCCATTGCTCGCTTCAATGGGCTTCCCGCTGTAGGGCTGGGAATTCAGAAACAGTCGGGAACCAACACCGTTGAAGTCGCCCAGGGGGTCAAAGCAGCTCTGGCAGAGATTAATAAAATCCTTCCCGAAGACATCAATGCAGACATTGCTTTTGATACAGCACGGTTTATCGAGACAGCAATGAATGATGTCCTCTTCGATTTATTCCTGGGAGCTCTTTTGACTGCGGTTGTGATGCTGGTTTTCCTGCGCAACTTTCGCATGACATTCGTCGCCGTCATGGCCATTCCCACCTCAATTATTGCTTCCTTTGTGGTTATGTACGCTCTGGACTTCACCATCAACAACATGACCATGTTGGCCATGTCGCTGTCCATCGGAATTGTCATTGACGACGCTATCGTGGTGCTGGAGAACATCTACCGCTATGTGGAAAAGGGGGTGAGCAGCATGGAAGCGGCTCGCATAGGCACCTCGGAAGTGGGGTTGGCCGTGCTGGCAGCTTCTTCCACCATCATAGCGGTTTTCGTTCCCGTTGCCTTTATGAGAGGGCTGATCGGAAGGTTTTTCTTCCAATTCGGGCTTACCGTCGCCTTTGCCGTCCTGGTGTCGGTCATCGTCTCATTCACCTTGACCCCCATGCTATGTTCCAGGCTTATAAAGAAAGAACAGAAACATGGTCCGATTTTCCAGGCCTTCGAAAACGCTTTCAAGTGGTTGGAAGGGACCTATTCCCGATATCTGGATCTTGCCTTGCGTCATCGGTGGGCGACCGTGGGTATGGCCGGCCTCGTCTTTGTTCTCGGACTTGCCCTGATTCCGTTCGTTCCCAGGGGATTGATGACTGAGCCCGACGAAAGCAGTTTTATGATGCTCATTGAAATGCCCACCGGAACCTCCATTCAGAGAATGGACGGGTATCTTCGCCAGATCGAGACCGTCGTTTTTTCACAGGAGGAGGTCGAGAGCGCTTTCGCGGGTACGGGAATGATGGGAGGGAGCAATACCGGCATTATCTTCGTGACTCTCCTTCGTCCCCACCAGCGGGAAGCGAGTCAAATGGAGATCAAGGCACGATTTCGAAAGCTCTTGAAGGAGGCCGTTCCCGAAGCCATCGTCGCCATTGAGAACATCAGCCCTATGGGTCACGGAGGGCGAAACGCGGAGGTGCAATACATCGTGCAGGGGCCCAACGTGGAGGAATTAGACCGGGTGACGGCCCAGATGATGGCCCGGATGCGGCAAGTTCCCGGACTGGTTGATATCGATAACGACCTGCGGCTGAACAAACCGGAGTTAAGGGTAAAGATCGCCCGCAATCTGGCCGATGATCTGGATGTTGACGTTCAGGGCATTACCGAGAACTTCAATATTCTTTTTGGAGGACAGGACGTCGCCACTTTTAAAGAAGGCGGGAAACGCTATGACATCCGACTGCGGGCTCTGCCCGATGCCAGGCTGGAAGCCGAGGACCTGCTTCGAGTCTCCATGCGCTCTTCACAGGGTCAACTCATAGACGCAGCGAACCTGGTCGAGATCCAGCAAGGAACGGGTCCCGATTCCATCAACCGTTACAATCGGAGCCGTGCAGCGATACTCTTCGCCAATCTGGGAGGAATCTCCCTGGGAACAGCTCTGGATAGCATGGAGGAGATAGCGGAGGACCTTATTCCTGAAGATCCGTCCTGGTCCACCAGTTTGGCCGGAGCCTCAGATCTTTTCAACGAGTCGTTCCAGTACCTGCTTTATGCCATAGCCGTTGCGCTTCTGATGATTTACCTGATTTTGGGGTCACAATTCGAGTCGTTTATCCACCCCTTCACCATTATGACCTCTGTCCCCCTGGCCATAGCGGGGAGTCTTGGCCTGATACTGGTGACGGGAACGCAGCTGGATATCTTTTCCTTTATCGGGTTGGTGATGTTGATCGGAATCGTCACCAAAAATGCCATCTTGCTTGTGGACTTCACGAATCAGATGCGAAACGAAGGTATGGATCGTGAACAGGCTCTTCGCCGGGCTGGACCGTTGAGATTGCGTCCCATTCTGATGACTGCTTTCACCACCATGGCCGCCGTCCTTCCCATGGCTTTGGCATTGAGTGAAGGGGGCGAACAGCGTGCCCCGATGGCGATTGCTGTCATCGGAGGAATGTTCACCTCGACCTTCCTGACCCTGCTCGTGGTCCCTTGTGTTTATACTTTGATGGACGACTTCGGCAACTGGTTTGCTGGGATTTTTCGCGGGATCAACGTCACTGAAGAGTCTGGGGAAGGTAGGGTGTGAGATCAGGAAATCTTCGAATGATTAGAAAGCTGGAGTGGCTTTCATTTCTGGCCTGCCTGCTGACTTTGGGCTGTGGCCCGGAGGGTAGGGCAGTAGAAATCGGAGCCGACAAGGAAAGTGCTCTTCGGGCCCGAGAGGTCGAGGTAACTTCTGTGGTCCGCCGGGACTTTAATCGAACCCTTCGGTCCACCGGTTCCCTGATCCCTAAAGATCGTGCCAGACTCCGGGCACTGATCGAAGGTCCGCTGGAAGCAGTGTTCGTCGAAATAGGAGATCCCGTACAGAGAGGACAGGCTCTCTTCAAGACACGGCCTGTTGATTCAAGGCTGGCCGTGGAATCGGCGGAGGCGGCTCTTCGAACCTCCCGTGCCAGCCTCAACGAATTGCTGGCCTGGAGACGTTCCGAAGAGATTGATGTGCTCAGAGCAGAGGCAGTTCGGTCCGAGGCCGAGTATCAGAGACTTCGGAATGAACGTGATCGCGCGGCTTCTCTCCTGGAGCGTGGAGCGATCTCCACCTCAGAGTGGGAGCAGGCTCGTACGGTCTTTGAGACCGCAGAGGCCATGCTCGAGATCTCTCGTGAGCGCCTCCTCATCGCTGAGACCGGACCCACCAAGGAAGCCACCGAAGTGGCAGAAAATCGAGTCAAGGAAAAGGAAGTGGCTTTGGCACAAGCAGGACAAAGACTCGAAGATACTTCTGTGAAGGCACCTTTTAACGGCACCATTACCGATAAGTTCTTGAACTCTGGAGACTACGTAAAACGTGGAGACGCAGTCTTGGAAATTACAAACCTGTCCTATCTGGAAGCGGAAATGAAGACCCCGGAGCGCTATGCCAGCTTGATGAAAGTAGGCATTCCGGTCACCTTAAGAATCGAAAGTTTGTTGACGGAGCGGAAGGGACAGATCACAGCGGTCAATGAAGCCATCGACCTGAGTACTCGAACCTTCCTGGTCAAGGTGAGGATCGATAATCGGGACCACTCAATCAAGGCAGGGACTTTTTTCACCGGTGTGTTCCAGCTGCCACCGGTCAGGGATTCGATAGCCATTCCTACGGCCGCCCTGCGCCAGGAGGGAGGTCGCTCATTGGTCTGGGTCGCGGAGGATGGCAGAGCTCGACAGCTCATCGTCGTAGCGGGAGAGCAGGACGATCACTATGTCCAAATTCGC
>JAZFTY010000474.1:0-6649 GCA_036446935.1 Acidobacteriota bacterium
ACCAGTCGAAGTCAGGAGGAAAGGGAGGGTTTTGTTCAACGCAATCCTCCAACACATCGGTGACATGTTCGATTCCGTCCAGTCCGATCTGGACGGCCCTCAGGGCACCGGGATCCAGACGGGTATGCCCAAAAACCAATAGTCCATGGGCGTGGGCCACTTCGAGAATGTCTCTCAGCTCTTCTTCGTTGTAGCCTGTGACCTTGATTCCGTCCACCCCGGCTTCCGCTAGCTTTAGGGTCATTTCCCTGGCGCTGCTCAGTCCCATAGCCTTGACCGATCGGGGATTGATGGCAGGTCCGGTAGCAAACAAGCGAGGGGCTAGAATATTTCCCCTGGCAATTTCTTCGCGCAGGGTGAGGATACGCTCCAGCGAGGTTCCCACGTCCCGGACCGCGGTCACTCCGTGGGCCAGATAGAGACGATGCAAAAAAGGAGCGTTGTAATGAACATGGGCATCGATGAGACCGGGGATGATGGTTTTGCCTTCGGCTTGAATGATCTGTGCGCCGGCCGGGATCGGCACCTCCCCGCGCCTGCCAATCTGGAGAATGCGCCCATCTTCAATGACCAGGGTAGTTTCCGGTACTGGCGGTGCTCCGGTTCCGTCAATCAGGGTGGCGCCCACCACCACCACCACCACGGAAGAGGTGACTGCGGGTAGGGTAGGGGTGACCTGTCCGTTGACCTGCAAGATCACTGAGACGGCCAGTGTCAAGCAGACCAGCCGAAACGAGTTCTTCTTCAAGGTTGGCATAGCCAGGGCACTCCTTTCACTTTTAGATGACCGGTAGCCTGGATGATGCATAGTCCGGGCTTATGGGTTCCTCAGCCTAATACTGCCACTAGACGGAGTCAACTGAGAGGTATCTCGATCTTCTTCTGATTTCATTTCAAGGGGGTTAAACCAGCGCTATCGACAGAGGCCACACTGGGAAGCCCTTGGCCGGCACAGGCCCTCTTGTGTCCGGCGGTTCCGATGATGACATCAGCGGGCTCAGCCAAGGCACGGAGGACTCCGAGGACCGGGAGCACACCTACCGTGACCAATCCTCCCACGATGTAGCCAAGGGGGATGGAATGGGCGCGGGCGAGATAGCCCAGACCCACCTGACCGGCTGCGCTTCCGCCACTCCCGATCATCGAGACCAACGAGATGACGGTTGCGCGTTGCTGAGAGGGCACCACCTGGTGGAGGTAAGCCTGTTTAACGGGGACTGTTACTCCCATGCAGGTCGTTACCACGAGGAAAAGGGCCACGGCCAGCCAAAAGGACCCGGCAAGCCCGACTCCAATAGCTGCCCCCGTCTGGATGGCGGCAGCCCAGAGCAAAAGGGTGGTGCGCCGGCCGCAGTAACGGGCAAGCCATTCCACCAGGGTGTTGCCGGCAATCGTTGACAGGGCAATCAGGGCGGCAATCACTCCTGCTACCCATACGGCATCACGACCCAGCAGGCCCAGGAAATAGGGTTGCCAGGCGTAGAAGCCCCAGGAGAGGAACCCCCACTGAAAGAACGACACGATCATCAACAATCGAACCGATCGTCTCTGCCATCCATAGGTCATGCTGGCCCGACCCACGCTTCGCATCTCGGCGGGCAGGGCTGAGAGGCTAAGGGGTCGACGGGTAAAGCCCAGGTCGTGCATGGTACGCCAGGCCAGGCCGAAAACGATGATCAGCAGCAGGGCGCGCAGCAGGAAGGGAAAAGCCAGATTGAAGTGACCCAGCGCGCCTCCGCCCAATGTGCCTATCAGCATAGCCGTTCCAGTCACCATCGAACCGCGGGCAAAGACCCGATCCAGCTGACCCTCAAATCCCGTCGCTTCCAGTGCATCCACCAACCAGGCCTCCACTGCCCCCGAATAGAAGGTGTAGCCCAGGCCCAGGAACACCGAGACGGCGCAAAAAAGGAACAAACCGCCTCCAGCAGCCCATACTCCAACATAGCCCAGGGTGCCGGCGAACACGATGACGACACTCAGCAAAAAAGAGGCTCTGCGGCCAACCGTGTCGGCAACAATACCTGTGGGGATTTCAAAGAGAGCCATACTGGCGGTGAAGGTGGCGTTGGCGATGAACACCCCCAGGATGTCGAGTCCCGCCTCCATTAAAAACAGAGTGTTCACGCCCCAGATCAAGGAAGCCGAAAGCGTATAGAGGCCGGCGATGGCCCGATAATTGCGGATGACCTGCTGTGGAGTCACGAATGCTATCCTTTAGCCCGGACGATGCATCATCCGGGCTAGCGCGGAGGCTTCACTCAAGCGGTTTGAGATCCCCCAACATGGTAGGGATCAGCTCGGTCACGGTGGGGTGAATGTGCACGGCCCTCTGAATCACCGTGTAGGGTGCCTTGGCGTACATCACATCCAGGATGGAATGGATGATCTCATCCCCTCCGATGCCCAGAATGGCCGCTCCCAGGATCTCCTTCGTTTCGGCATCCACCAGAATCTTCATAAACCCCTGAGTTTCGCTCTTCTCGACCGCCCGGCTGACCCGGGTCATGGGCCTTGTGGCCATCAGCGCCTTCTGTCCCGATTGCTTCACCTCGGCTTCCGTCTTTCCCACCCGCCCCAGCGGGGGATCGATATATAAAGCGTAGGCCAGGATTCGATCGCTGACGCGGCGAGGGTCATCGTCCAGCAGATTGGCGGCGACGATTTCGTAGTCGTTGTAGGAGGTGTGGGTGAAGGCGCCCTGTCCATTGCAATCACCGAGAGCCCATACCCCGGGTACATTGGTGCGGAGCTGGTCGTCCACCTCAATGTAGCCTCGCTCATTCATCTCGATTCCCGCCTTCTCCAGTCCCAGGTCATCGGTGTTGGGAACGCGACCCACCGCCAGCAGCAAGTGAGAACCGGCCACTTCCCGCGCTCCCTTCTCGCAATCCAGCCGGACTCGAATCTGGTCCCCATCCTTTTCCGCATCGATACACTCGGCCTCCAGCCGGATATGGATGCCTTCCTTTTCCAGGATCTCCTGGACGGCTTCTGAAATGTCTTCATCTTCGCGCTGGATCAAACGGGATGCCCTCTCGACGATCGTCACCTGGCTGCCAAAGCGCCGATACATTTGGCCAAATTCCAGGCCGATGTAGCTTCCTCCGATGATGATCAGATGTTCGGGAAGGACATCCATTTCCACCATGCTGGAGTTGGTCAGGTAGTCCCCCTCCTTGATGCCTGAGAAGGGAGGAACAAACGCCCGCCCCCCTACATTGATGAAGATCTTCTCCGCCTCGAGCAGTACTTCACCCACCCGGAGCGAGTGGGAATCCTCAAAGCATCCCTGCCCTTCGTAAACGGTGCAGTTCTCTGTATTTTTCAGCCACTTTTCCACGCCCTGGTTCGACTTTGCCACCACCCCATCCTTGCGTTCCTTCACCCGCTTCATGTCCACGGCGATGGAGCCCTCAAGGGTGACGCCGAACTCCTGGCCGCGCCGGGCCATGTAAGCGGCGCGAGCGCTGGCTACCAGGGTCTTGGTGGGGATGCAGCCGGTGTTGACACAGGTGCCGCCGAAGAGCTTGCGTTCAATGATGGCCACCTTCATCCCTTCTCCGGCCAATCTTGTTGCCAGCGAGGGTCCCGCCTGTCCCGTGCCGATGATGATCGCGTCGTACTTAGCCCGCATTTCTCACACCCCCTCTACTGCATCGGCGCAATAATCCGCCCTGACTGTGCGACCCGCAAAGCGGGTGCCCCCTCCGTCGGCCTCCTCAACGTACCCTACAGTACGTTTGCGGGGGCCTGGGGCACCCGCTTGCGGGTCATGCGTGGCGCAACGCACTCAGGCCGGCCCTTCCGCCGCTTCGTGACGAGTAGGTGTGAGAAATTCGGGCTTATTGCCATCGTTCTACCTCCTGCCCATTAGCAAGGGACCCCGGAAAAATTAGCGACTCCTCTACCCCTGTTCCTAATCATCGACGTTGAACCGGCTGAGATAATCGGCGGTCAGGGGACGGGGAATCATGTCTATAAACGGGGAGTCATAGCCAATCTCCAGCACTTTTCCACCTTTGATGACCATCTCAATCTTTCGAGTATTGCGAATGTCCTGGAGAGGGTCCCCCCCAATGACAATGAGATCGGCCAGCTTGCCGGATTCAATGGTTCCCAGATCGTGATCCTGACCAATAAGCTGGGCAGGACTGAGGGTGGCAGCCTGCAGAGCCTGGAGGGGCGACAGTCCCGAATCGACCAACAGTTCCAGCTCCCGGTGCAAATCCATCCCGGGCATCGCCCCCAGGGTGGTATCCGAAGAAGCGATCACCGTTCCGCCGGCTTCCAGGAAGGCCCGGATGAACTTCTGGCTATTGGCGTACCCCCGCTGAAATTTTGGGTCTGAGCGATCGCGCATCGAACGGGCATACCGCCCAACGATGCTTTGTCGAGACATTTCAGGAATAAAGGAGAGCCGCGGGTCTTGCAGAAAAGATCGGTCCTGCTCTTCGTATTCCCGGGTGTGGGGATGAACTCCCATCCACCAGCTGACCAGCGTGGGAGAAAGGGCGGTTCCCTGCTTGACCATCAGTTCGATCAAGTCATCAAACAACTCGGGCTTCATCAGCGGCGCCAGCTCACGAACGGTGGCCATCACATATTCGGGTTCCCTTCGTCTTTCTTCGACCTCCTGAAGAATTTCCGGATCATCAATGGTGGCAATGGCTATTCCACTCATATGCTCCAGGCTGGCGATGCCAAAAAGAGCGGCCTCTCGGGCGCTGACGGTGATGTGTCCCCTCACCACAAGACCGGCAGCACGGGCTTCCTCGATGATGGCTTTCAAGAGTTCCGGGCGGATCATGGTATAGGCTTTGATGTAGTCCACACCTCGCTGAACGTGTGCTCGGACGATCTCTCTGGCTTCCTCTTCGGTGGAGGCATTGACGCTGTGGGGGAAGGTGCCGGGGGGACTGTCGATTTGTCCGGCGGAGGTAAAGATTCTCGGTCCGGGCACCAGATCGTTGGCAACGGCAAACCTCTGAGCCAGGATCCAAGGAGTCCAGTTACCCAAGTCCAGAACCGAGGTGATGCCATGGGTTAGATATAAAGGAGCGGCCCAACCCAGATAATGGACATGTCCATCGATTAAGCCAGGCAAAAGGAACTTACCGTCAATCTCGATAACCTGTGTGTTGGGGTCAGACTCGTAGGAGCGGGTATCGCCGGTGAGGACCTGTTCAATCCTGTCACCGGAGATCACGACCGTGGCATTTTCTATCGGCCCTGCACCGGTCCCGTCGATGAGCGTCCCGCCGGTGAGCACGATTCTTGCCGCCGGCACCTGATCCGGGCTGACTTCTTGATTCGTTGGGGTGGAACAACCACTGAGAAGTAGAAAGCATAGCAATAGAAAAACAAGCATCGGTTTCATCTTCCTTCCGTCTCCTCAGGGGATGTTGACCGATCCGAAATCCAGATCGCCGTCACTGCTACCGTCGCCCCGAATAGATTCGCAACCAGATCCCATCCGGTGTTGAGGTAGCCACCCACGTTGGTTTCAGGCACCAGCAGGGTGGCCGCAAATTCAATCACTTCATTTAAGGCACCAAAGCCCAATCCGGCGGCCGCACACAAGAGCATCAATCCCGGTGTGGGTCGCACCCGTTGGTGCCGTCCCCCCAAAGCGGCACGCAGCCCCTGCCAGCAGACCCAGGTGGTTACACCAAACCCGTAGGCGTGTACCACATGATCGTATTTGAGCCGGTCGGGAATGAGCCAGAGCGAGTACAAAACACGGTTGGTACCCATGACCGGCCAACTTTCCGGCACCACCACAAGTCCTCCTGCCATATGGGCGAGCCCCCAGATGCTCAGGCACCATAAGGCGCCTGAAGTGAGGGCCACGCGGCCATGAACGACCCACACCACCCCCATCATCAATACCACTACTCCGATATAGAGAAGGAACTCATAATTGCTGCCTTGTACCGCCGTCATCAGTGCCCCAACCAGATACACAGAGGTGAACAAGGCCACCGGCCATACCCGGGCTGCTGAGGCCAGTGCTGACTTTGAGGATTCCATTGCTTCCATGGTCTGCCTTGCCTGTTCAGCTCGAGCTGTTCGGCTAAAGGATTAGAAGATCACCCGTTCAACCGATGAGTGGAGGCATCTTCGATTCGACCCTTACAGTGTGATGAGCAGAGTCGTCTCATCCGATCTCCCCAAGAGCATCCAACAGTTCCTGCCACTTGAAAAGACGGCCATGCCCGGGGACAATCTGATCCACTCTCCATCGAAACTTCCGAACGGCGTCGTAAAAATCTCTTGCCTCGGGGCGGACCACTGGCTGGCCGATTTCGCCTTGAAGGATTTCAAACATGTCACTCTGAAAGATGAGTCGTTCTCGAGGAAGATAGATGGCAAGATAACCATCTGCGTGAGAGTTGGGAATATGGACCAGCTCCACCGTTCGGGTTCCGTCAGAGATGGTCTTGCGGTTCTCAACGGTCTCAATCTGGGGCTCTAGTTGGGATTGAACGAGGCGGTCTGGGTTGAGGGTGTGAGGTCGAGTGAGGATTTCCCGGATCACTTCCTCGTTGCTGGCATGGGTCACGATGGTGGCGCCTTCAGCGGCGAAGCCGCGAATTCCTCCCACGTGGTCGGCGTGGTGGTGGGTGGTCACCAGATAGCGGATGGG
>JAZFTY010000475.1:0-2068 GCA_036446935.1 Acidobacteriota bacterium
CAGGATCCACCACCACACCATTGCCAATCACACACACCTTCTCAGGGTGGAGAATTCCCGAGGGAATCAGGTGAAGAATATATTTGTCATCCTGGATGATGACGGTGTGACCAGCATTGTGTCCCCCCTGATAGCGGGCCACAATGTCGAATCGGTCGGTGATGAGGTGAACGATCTTGCCTTTTCCCTCATCCCCCCACTGGGTCCCGACAACCACTACATTAGGCATGATGGGAAGGCAGAGCCCGGATTATGCATAGGTTCTCGTCACGAAGCGACGAAAGCGCCGACCTAACAAGGCGCACGACGGGAGGCCACCGCAAACGTACTCTCTGCAGTACGTTGAGGAGGCCGGGGGTACCCGCTTGCGGGTCTTGCAACGCGGGCAGGGTGGATGATTTCGGCGCTGCAGTAGAGAATTTATGCATAGTCCGGGCTAAGCTAGCTGGTTTTCTGCAACTGGCCCTGGATCATTTTGGCAATATTTTCTTTGGAGGTAGCGCCGACGATCTGATCCTTGACTTCGCCGCCGTTAAAGAGGAGCAAGGTGGGAATTCCTTTGATGTTGTACTTGGAGGACGTCCCCGAGTTCTCATCCACGTTTAAAGTGAGGACTTTAGCCTGATCAGAAAATTCCTGAGCAACCTCTTCCACAATGGGTGTAAGCATCCGGCAAGGGGCGCACCATGCGGCCCAAAAATCCACCAACACCGGCTTGTCGGACTTCAGGACCTCTTCTTCAAAAGTATCATCTGTGACTGGCTGTAGGTTCTCACTCATTTGATCTCCTTCGCATCTTTTCCGAAAGCTTCATCCATCAGCGGGTATGTTACCATAACCGAATTTGGTGCAGATGAAACCTCGGGCAAAAAAATCTTTAGGCCAACATTTCCTGGCCGATCCCAACCTCTGTGGCAAGATCGTCGGCTTCGCTGAAATCGATTCCCGGGACAGCGTCGTCGAAATCGGTCCCGGCACCGGCCACTTGACCCAGGTCCTTCTCACCCTGGCCCGAAGGGTCACCGCAGTCGAGTTCGACCGCGAGATGGTGAACTATCTTCAAGCTCAGTGGCCCGAGAACGGCACCCACCCGGGCGCCCCCCTCACCATCGTCCAGGCCGACGTCCTGACTTTGGACTGGAATACCATTTTAGGCACCGGCCCTGTCAAAGTGATCGGCAACCTTCCCTATAACATCGCGACCCGGATACTGCAAAGGATGATCGAAATCAAAGATCGGTTTCAATCCTGTACCGTTTTAATTCAGAAAGAGGTGGCGCAACGAATCCTGGCCGCTCCTGACAGCAAGGACTACGGATTTTTCACTTTGCTCATGGAGTACCATTTTCACCGCATGGCAGGCTTTGACATCTCTCCGGGATCCTTCGTCCCCAAACCCAAGGTGGTGTCCCACGTTCTGAAACTGACCCCCCGCCAGCACCCTCATGAGGTGTCCGATTATGCAGGGTTTCTGACCTTACTGAAGCAAGCCTTCCAGCAGCGCCGAAAGACCTTATGGAACAATCTCAAGCAAGATTATGACCCGGAGCGCCTTCGCGCCTCCTTCGAGACCTGCCACATAGCCTCCCAAGCCCGACCTGAATCCGTCACTCTCGAGCAGTTCGCTTGTCTTGCACAAATGCTATAATTCGCCCTTCTTATGAGTGACTGTCTGGAAATCACACCTCTTGGAGGAGTTGGCGAATTTGGGATGAACTGCACGGCCCTGCGTTACGGCAGTGACATGATCCTCATTGACGCCGGTGTCACCTTTCCGGGCAGCGGTCCGGGAAGCGACCTGGGAGTGGAGGTGATCGTCCCCGACATTACCTTCCTGAAGGAAAATCAAGAGCATTTGAAGGCCATTCTGTTGACCCATGGTCACGAGGACCATGCCGGAGGGGTGGCTTATGTCATTGGCGAGATACCGGTCCCCGTTTATGGCAGCCGTCTGACACTCGGCCTGGTCGCCGCCAGGCTGAAGGAACACCGACTGGACCAGTCGGCCCAACTGATCCCCATCGAGGCCCGACAGCGGCTCGAGTTCGGTTCCCTTACCGTCGAACCG
>JAZFTY010000476.1:0-2516 GCA_036446935.1 Acidobacteriota bacterium
CACCAATGCGGCCAACGTCTACGGGGTTACGCCTCTCTCCCTGGCTTGCACCAACCGCAACGCCCTCATCGTCGATAAGCTTTTGAAGGCTGGAGCCAATCCCAACCTTGCTCAGGACAGCGGAGAAACTCCGCTCATGACTTGCACACGCACCGGCACTGAAGAAGGGGCCAGATCGCTGCTGCTCCACGGAGCAGACGTCAATGTGAAAACAGTCGAGAGGGGACAAACGGCCGTGATGTGGGCGGCGGCAGGTCAGCCCAGCATCGTCAGGATGATGGTCGAGCACGGAGCCGACGTGCATGCCCGCTCAAAGCGACTGGGTCTTTATACCCCCAGAATTCCCGATGCCGCGAGTTTCAATCCCATCACCGGGACTCCTGTGCATCAGGGCTTCAGAGAGACGATCTATCACCCCAAGCTCAAGGGTGGCTTTACTCCCTTGATGTTTGCCGCCCAGACGGGGGATGTTGAGTCGGCCCGGATCCTACTGGCGGCGGGAGCGGATGTGAACGAAGGGACGGAGGAAACGGGCCCAGCCTTGCTCCTGGCTGCCTCTTATGGCCACCAGGAAGTGGCTCTCTTTCTATTGGGAAAGGGAGCCGACCCCAAGGCGATCGACGGCTATGGCATGACCGCCCTTCACTGGTCCTTGGAGGAAGGCGTGATCGGCATGTCGGGAGGGCACACCCAAACCGACCCTTACTGGGTTCATCCCAACATGCCGGAATTGGTGAAGGTACTTTTGGAGAAAGGGGCTGATCCCAATGCTCGAATCCAACACGATTTCATGCCCTATCACATCCATCGCTGGGGCCGCGGCGCCCAGCAGGAACCCCCTCAGGTAAGTCAAACCGGTGCCACCCCGTTTTTGTTCGCGGCGGCATCGGGCGATGTTCCCGCCATGCGCATTCTTCTGGAAGGGGGAAGCGATCCCAAGATTGCGACCATTGATGGAACGACGCCCTTGATGGTGGCAGCCGGGATGGGGGTGAACCTGGGGATGAGAGGCTACGATGGAGTCGGTGACTTGATCCGCAGGAACGCCCTGGAATCTGTCCAACTGGCTTGGGAGTTGGGAATTGACGTCAATGCCATCGGGCCGGACGGCAGGACAGCTCTGCATGGTGCGGCATTGTACGGATTGACGGAAGTCATTGAGTTCCTTGCGGAAAAGGGTGCCGATCTGGATGCCCAGGATATGTGGGGACAGACGGCTATGAGCATCGCCCTGGCTGACCCCGACGGCTTGATTTATCGACACCTTCCGAATAAAGGGCAGGATAGTACTTTCCGCCGCCGAGCGAAAAAGGACCAGAAGACGGCGGATCAACTCCTCAGTTTGGGAGCCACTCCGTATATTCGCACCCATCGGGATCTGACGGGATTCTAAGACCACAGACCACAGCCGGCGGACCGGCTGAAATTCCAAATTCCAAACTCAAAACCTGGAACCTGAAACTTGGAACCTGGAACGCGCGCGAAGCGCGCACATCAGGGTAACACCCGAAACATATGCACATTCTCTAATCCGGGGCTGTGCCATTCCGTATACTTCTCAACAAAGGTCTGGTGCACAGCTTCCCTTTCGGTCTCATCTGTAACGTGGGATAGTGTTCGCTCGAATAATCGATTACCCATCTTCAGACGGACACGGGGATCACGCAGCACGTTCCGGTTCCAGTATCGATTGTCTGGGAAATTCCCTCCCTGGTAGTAGGCGGAAAACAGGTAGAGTTGACCGTTGTAGATGGTGCAATAGGTGTTGACTGAGTGGGGGATGTAATACCAGGTCCGAGTCTCCACGAAGATCTCCTCGATAGCTTCGGTAAAAGACCAATCGGTAACGGGTGTGGTGACAACTTCCCCGGTTAGCCACAACCCGGTGCTACCATCCCGAGGTTCGTAACCTATGAAGCGCAGTGTGAGGAGTCCCAACACGAGGCAAACGACCAAGATGGATCCTCCCACAATCAACAGTTTTCTCATGCCGCGTCTCCTATTGTGGCCATCCAGATTAGCCCGGACTATGCACAAGTTCTCTACTGCAGCAACGAAATCATCTATCCTGCCTGCGGTCTACTCGGTCGGCCTCCTCAACGTACTCGCGAGTACGTTTGCGGGGGCCTGGGGCACCCGCTTGCGGGTCACGCGCCTTGCCAGGTCGTCGCTTTCGTCGCTTCGTGACGAGAACCTACGCATAATCCAGACTAGGGCTGGATCGGCCCTTCCGCCGGTCGATCCACCTTCTCAACAACTGCGTGACCTTCACTCTTCCAATCTCTGATACCGCAAACTTGACCTGCTTGGTAGCCGGCCCGGGTAAATTGATCAGCAGCACGCGCCGCGCGCCCTCCAGCCTGTCAGTAGAAGACCAGCTGGACATCCTTGGGGATGTCCAGCATCCGCATGTCCAGCTCCGCCATCGGGATGTGGATGGCACCGGGAATGGCACCGTTCTCTTCCAGTTCCCAGTCCTCTCGGACATCGATCAGGAGCAGTTTCTCGCCACTGTC